>CAYYFM010000046.1:0-35576 GCA_964471375.1 uncultured Gammaproteobacteria bacterium | reverse complement strand
ATCGCTCGAGAGAAACACGAGCCGTGGAGTGACTATGTGTTCAACGTGAACCAGGTCATGCCTGCCTTCAACGACACAGCGACGATTTTTGTGGGGGAAAAATGATTATCGAAACAATCATGGACTTTTTTCAGAGATTGTTTGGTATCACGCCACACGAAGCAATCTATGAAGCGCCCCCAAAACCTCCACCGCAGGAAAAAATACTCGTCATGTAGAACTTGTCGGCGACCCTCCGCCGATTTTTATTTTGTAAAAAATCTTATCAAAAAAGAGAGACGAGTTAGGTCTCTCAAGTGATGATCGTCGAACGTGGACGGAAAAACAGCATGAGGAGAACGGCAAGACAGCCGAAGCCGAGCCAACCGTTCCAAATTGCATCTTGCAAAGTCCATTGACGAACAGCACCTGTGTTCACAACGTACGAGGCAAACGCGACTGCCCAGGCAGAACGGTCTTCATTTTCTGGACGGTTCCATGCTTTCTCAAATGTCGGAACACACCCAACGGCGTCTGCAAACATCTGGACAATAAAAACAGGAAGTGCTGCAACAGAAGCTGGCATGAAACAGGAAAGTCCGAACCAAAGGGGCAAACTGCTAAGCGCAAGACCGATCGATCGTCGATCCCATTTATTCATCCGTTCTCCTTCTCCATACCGAATCGTTAGTACAGCGATCGCGCCAGTCCCAACTGTATTGACCGCCATCAACCACCAGTTCGTACCGCCTGATGAGATGTACGTGAGTAAAATCAGCGTACCAAGTCCAGACCAAATCCAGTAACTCGATCGACTTGGCCGTGTTCGACCACGAAGAATGGTGTAAATGTAATACGCACACGCGAACACCGAAAGACCGGCAGCTACGGCACCAAAAATTGAATGAGTATCCAAGTTTCCTCCAGCACCATACGGTAACAGAAAAACAGGGCCTTTGCAAGCCCTGTTCCCTCTCGATTCTTAGCCGATTGAAAACCGGCTAAATCGGCTCACCTGAATATTTTCACCAATCGTTGCAACTTTTCCTTTGATGAACTCGTCTACTGTTACATCTTCGTCTTTGATAAACGATTGTTCAAGCAGACAAATATCGCTGTAATATTTGTTCAACTTACCTTCGACAATTTTTTCTACAATCTCTGCGGGTTTTGCTTGCTCAGCCATTTCGGCGCGGAATAATTCCTTTTGCTTTTCAATCAAATCTACAGGAACGTCTTCCCGTTTTACGTAAAGTGGATCAGAAGCACTAATATGCATTGCAATGTCATGGCACATCGCGATAAATCCTTCGGTGCGTGCCACAAAATCTGTTTCGCACAATACTTCCACCATCGCCCCGAGTTTCGCATTACCGTGTAAATAGGCATGCACACGACCTTCTTTTGTCATGCGTTCCGTTTTTGAAGCTGCTTTCACGAGTCCTTTCACTCGCAATGCATCCGCAGCTGCGCCGAGGTCACCATTCGTTTCTTCTAAGGCGCGCTTGGCATCCATCATGCCTGCACCGGTCATTTCACGAAGTTGAGAAACAAGTTTTGCGTCGATCATAGGAGAAAAGGAGCTTTAGCGGGTTTAGGAATTTTAGAGGCTTTAGGCGGAAGGTGGTTTTACAACATCGATAGGTTTCGGTGCGGCTACGGCTGCAGCGATCTTCACTGCTTCCGCTTTTCCTTCTTGCACAGCCTCCGCAACAAGACGTGTGATGAGTTCGATCGCTTTTACCGCATCATCGTTGGAAGGGATCACGTAGTCAACACCGCCTGGATTCACATTCGTATCACACATGGCAACAACTTTTGTTCCGGTTGTGTTCGCTTCGTCAACAGCGGTTTTCTCTGTGCGAATGTCCACGACAAAAATCGCTTCTGGTGGTTTTTCAAGCAGTTGAATTCCTCCAACCTTTTCTTCTTTTTCCAAAATTTCGCGATCAAGAATGATCTGTTCTTTTTTCGTGTATTTTTTCAACTCACCCTTTTCGCGCTGATCTTTAAGGGTACGTAAACGTTTAAGAGTAATTTTCAACTGAACAAAATTTGTGAGTGTTCCTCCAAGCCAGCGACCGGTCACATGCGGCATGCCGCATTGCTCCGCATACTTGCGAACGATCGGCTGTGCTTGACGCTTCGTACCCACAAACATCACGTTGCCACCACGAGCCACAACAGACTTCACATACTCAAGCGCTTGCGGAAGCATGGTTTGGGTTTTTTCCAAATCCACAATATGAATTCCTCCACGCGAACCAAAAATATAATCCGCCATCTTCGGATGCCAACGCGACGTCTGGTGTCCAAAGTGCACTCCGGCCTGCAACATCTCAACAAGGGTTGGTAACTTCGACATAGAAAAATCTCCTTTTGACATCGAGGGCACGTTTTGGCTCCGACGTACGTCGGAGAGGAGCAAAATCGTTGAATTCCCTCTGTTTGATTTATGGCCGGAGTATAGAAGGAAACAATCAGATGGTCAAGACCAGAACTTATTTGTAGACGCCATGATCGCCAATTGAATGAAAAAATGCTTGATTCCCTCTGATTTCTAAGACGATTCGATAACGAAAATTGATAGAAAATGCAAAATTTCCTTTCAGTCGACCAGTAAGTTTATGCAATTTTAACACAGGATCTCGTGGATCTTTCATGAACAGTTTTGTCTGTTCAACCGCAAACTCACGAATCGCTTTTGGTAATTTCTTCACCTGTCGAAGAAAACTTGGATAGTAGTAAATAACCATACCAACTAACCCCATTCTGCAAACGACTTGAGCTTTATCGGTTTTTGTTTTTTATTTTCTTCAATTTGCTTCACAAGACTATCTTCTTCCCAGTGACGAATAAGATCACGAAAAAACTCACTCGTGGAAGCAAATTTTCCACTCGCAACTTGCGCGCGGACTTTTTTAAAAGTAACTTCGGGTAAAGAGATAGTCACGGTAGTTGTCATAAGAATTCTTCTTAATTGTTCTTAAGATAAGAATATCAATATTATCATAACATGTCAAACAATAATTCATCAATGGATAAACATCGCGTCGCCGAAGGAAAAGAAACGATATCCGAGACGGACAGCTTCTTGGTAGGCAACCAGGATGTGCTCTCTACCAGCAAATGCACTGACAAGAACAAGGAGGGTGGATTTTGGAAGATGGAAGTTCGTGATGAGACCGTCGATAATCTTGAAATCAAAACCAGGGGTGATGAATAGGTTCACATCTTGGGTTCCCGCACGCAGTTGCGTTCCTTCCAGCGCTCGGACGGTTGTCGTCCCGACAGCGATCACGCGACGCCCTTCCTGTTTCGCAAGCAAAATCCGCTTTGCTGTCTCGGCCTCAATCGTGACAAGTTCGCTATGCATGACATGATCTTCAAGTGTTTCTGTTTTCACCGGTCGAAATGTCCCAATCCCAACATGTAGCGTGACAAACTCAAATTGCACCCCCTTCCCCTTCAATCGCCCGATCAAGTCATCTGTAAAATGAAACCCCGCCGTCGGCGCTGCAACCGATCCAACTGTTTTTGCGTAAACTGTCTGATAATCCTCCAACCGATCCGGAGTCTTTGTGACATACGGCGGCACAGGAATTTCTCCGTGCGTTTCTGTAAAGGCGATCACCTCTTCTACTCCAACGTCAAACTCAAGTGTCACTGTTCCGTCCGTATCTTTGTTCAGAACGGTCACGACCAGTCCTCCCAAATCTATCCGATCTCCAACGTTGATCTTCTTTCCATGCCGCACCATCGCCGACCAACACTTGCCTTCTCCCCGCAACAAAAAAACTTCCAAATCCTTTGGCTCCTCTGGCTCATTTGGCCCTTCTGGCTCTTTTCTCCCCCTCAACCTTGCCTTAAACACCTTTGAATCATTCATCACCAAAACATCCCCTTCCCTCAACTCTTCTTCGATCTGAAAAAACTTTTTATGCTGTAACTCACCTGTCTCTCGACTCATCAAAAGCAACCGTGAGTGATCCCGTGGCCGCATCGGTTCCTGAGCGATTTGTTCAGGTGGAAGATGGTAGTCGAACAATGTAATTGGGGTTGACATGTAATCAAGAGTTAATGATTTCGTTGTAGAATGTGCTAATGAGACCTCGCACTGGACTTTTGCAGAGGTCTCTAATCTAACCACAAATATGACAATCAAACAATCTGCGGTATTTATCGCCATTATGGCGACGATTACTCTTACGGGGGCGGGATGCCTCTCAAATTCTCGAGGACAGACTCCTGCAGCACGCCCTGTCGAAGTTACGACAAAGGAGCAGATGAAAGCAGAAGCATCTATTCCAACGACTGTACCAGCACGTGACGTAGACGAAAGCTGGGTTCGTTACAAAAGCGCCACAACCGGACAAATCGGCATGAGTTTTCTCTATCCATCTGAACTGACTCCTGTTGTTTGGGACACAACCGCTTGGGGCACTGACTCAGTCGGAATCGACTTTGGAGGATTTGGAATCGCTCGTATTCCAAACGCCAACCGACTCACTATTTCTGAATGGTTAAAAATGAACTATCCAGACTTCTCATTTAATCTTTCTGTAGTGAACTCGGATGATGCGTTTTATCCTGCTCTCTCAAACGGTACATGTGAAGCCTATTATGTCATGGACGACTTTGACGATGAACTCGGGCTTTCTGGAATTGGAGGAACCGTGTTCATGAACGTTGGTGACACATCTCTCTACACATTCACCCTTGCACAAGATTGGAATCAAGAACTCGGCGACCGTGTCGAAGTCATCCGCACAATCATGTCGACGATCGAATGGTTTACCGAACGCAGCTCGTGCGCGACGATCATCCCGTTGCAGGATGATCGTACCGGCATCTCCTTTGAAATTCCAGCTGCCTATGCCCCTGTGTATGCTCAAGAAGAATATGGGATTGGCCATGAAGAAACATTTGAAACAACTCCTTGGACCTGTCTGACGAATCGAACAATTCATTCTCGATTTAATGACATGGAAACTCTCTTTCTCACCATCAATGACACGTGGGAATGTGAAGTTCCAGGACGTGACGGATACTGGGGTGATCAAGCAAGACTTTTCACCAATGAAGATGATATTGAACAATGGTGCCAAACGAAAGACAGCTGTGAATCGTTTACAAACGCCCAAGGAATCCAAATTTGGTACGCGTACACAAAATCTGTGGACGACTGGGGAGATATCCTTTCAGACATAGACGAATACGCCGCATTCAACCCAAACAAATCTATTGGTGGAATTCTCTTCTCAAACCAAGGCTTCGTAAAAAATAATCTCGGTCGCCAGCAACAAACACTCCGAACAATCGTCGACTCGCTTACATTCACAAACTAAAGAGATCTCCGCAAAACTTATTGTCATTTCCCTGTCATTTCTCTTGACAAAACTCATTTTTTGTGCTATCATCAGCACAAATTATGATAAATAAATTTCTCAAATTCCCAGTAATTTCCACCATTTCCCTTTTCCTCATCGTCGGCCCAGTCCTCGCCTACTCCTCATGGCCAGGACCATCCACGGCGACAGATATTGGGTCTGCTCTGCTTACAGCAGATCCTGGTTTTGAGCCTTCTGGTATCGTGTATCATCCTGGACGTGACACCTACATTACTGTTTCCGACGAAGGTCAAATTGCTGAAGTCGAACCAGACGGTACGCTTGTCGATGAATGGGATCTTGGACGTAGCTACGATCTTGAAGACGTTACGGTTGCGGATGAGACAAGTTCTATTGTTTATCTTGCCGACGAAAATACATCCAGTGCGATCGCGTTTGATCTTGATACGGGTTCTCTGACTGGCGACCGTTGGAGTTTTTCTGCATACATCACTGAAACAAACAATCTTGGCCTTGAAGGACTCGCTTGGGTACCTGACGGCGATCACTCCTACGGTACGACAACTTCCGGAGGATTATTTTATGCAGGCTGGCAAGAGGACGCAGATATTTATGTGTTTGAACCAAACCTTGCAACGGGCAGTGTCACCTTTCTCGAAGAACTTCGTACGACATCCGGTATGTCAGATCTTTCAGGTCTTGCCTACGACCACATGACAGGCATCCTTTACGTTGTCTACGATGGATATGACCTATTCGAAATGCGTGACACAGCGAGCACGCTGCTTGGTTCCTACACATTGCCTGGTTCTGGTCAGGAAGGAATTGCTGTTGCAACAAACTGTCCGTCAACCGACTCGATCACGATCGTCATTGCTGAAGACGACGACACACTCGAGTCCTACGCGTCTATCCCTGTCACCTGTACGGTCCGAGATGACGACGGCGACGGAGTTGATACAGAATCCGATTGCAACGATGCAGACGCAATGGTTTCGAGTTATCAAACGTATTATGTCGATGCCGATCGTGATGGCTACGGTTCTGATACGACCGCGAGTTATTGTTCCTCAACGGCGCCCAGTGGGTACTCTTCAAACTCAGACGATTTGTACGATACGCGACGCGTGGAGATTTGTAATGATGGAACAGATAACGATGGAGATACTTCCATCGATGAAGCAAATACGCTTACAGAAAATGGACCTCATCCGCTGTATAGCACCTACTCCGTCAGCACAACGGGTTGGATTACGAGTGCATCCGGTACCGCTCCCAGCACCGTTCATATTGTGTACATAGATGCCTCTTGTTACGACTATGTTGTTCCTGTTTCATCTGTTCCTATTCCGATATCCGTCACCGGAACCTCTTCCTATACAATCATCCCTGCAGGAATCATGACAACAACACTCAACGGATTAACCGGAAACTTCACCACTGTTGTTTCCGCACCAACAGCAACCATTTCCAAGAAAAAATTCAAATTACCATTCAAACCCTAACGCTTGATTGACAGGCAAACGTCATTTTGATACATTTCCGCTCGTAAAGTTCGTAATTCAGAAGCGGTCCGTAGGTCCGTATCAACCGTATGAAAAAAGAAATTCATCCAGAATATTTTGAAAAGGCGAAAATCACCTGTGCGTGTGGAGCTAAATATGAAATTGGCTCAACCATGGCAGAAATTTTTGTTGAATTGTGCGCCGCGTGTCACCCATTCTATACAGGCAAACAAAAGATTCTCGATACGGCTCGCCGTGTTGAAAAGTTTGGCGACAAACTCACCAAAAAAGATGCAGGAAAAACAGTTGCAAAGCGCGCAAAAACAGCTGCGCGTGGTGCAAAAAAGAAGGCAAAAGCAACAAAGGCATCATAGATCTTGATTCTCATGAATCTCCTCGACGAGCTCAAACGAGTTCAGACGCGAAAGAGCGAGCTCGAGTCACAGTTAAGTGACTCGAGCGTTCTTTCTAATATGGCAAAGTTGCGGGAGCTGAACGAAAAATATGTCGATGTCGGGGAGGTCGTTAAGGTTGGTGAGGTGTATGAAAAGGCTGTTTTGGATTTGAAAAGCGCGGAGGCAACGCTCGCGAATGAGAAGGATCAAGACATGCGTCAAATGGCGCTTGATGAAATCGAAGCCGTGAAAGGGCGTTTACCAAAGCTCGAAGAAGAATTCACCCTTGCGCTCGTTCCACCAGATCCGCTCGATAAAAAAAATACTATTGTCGAAATGCGTCCGGCGGCGGGTGGAGACGAATCGGCGCTTTTTGCCGCTGAATTGTTTCGCATGTACACACGCTACGCAGACAAGCATGGGTGGAAAATCAACGTGATTACCGCAAATAGAAATGATTTAGGTGGATATAAAGAAATTATTTTTTCGGTGGAAGGAAAAAATGTCTATAGCAAGCTTAAATATGAATCCGGAGTCCATCGTGTTCAGCGTGTGCCGGAGACAGAGAAGGCGGGACGTGTGCATACGTCAACCGTCACCGTCGCGATTATGCCTGAGGCGGAAGAAATTGATGTGAGGATCGATCCAAAAGATGTTCGAATCGACACGATGACGTCAGGTGGCGCCGGAGGGCAAAGCGTGAATACCACGTATTCTGCTGTACGGCTTACACATATTCCGAGTGGTCTCGTCGTTCAATGTCAGGATGAGCGAAGTCAAACCCAAAATAAAGAGCGGGCGTTTTCTGTTTTGCGCGCCCGTTTATTTGCGTTTGAACAGGAAAAAGTGGCAAAAGAGCGTGGAGATAAAGTACGTGGTCAAATCGGTTCTGGAGATCGCTCAGAAAAAATTCGCACATACAACTTTCCTCAAGACCGCGTCACCGACCACCGCATCGGCCAAAATTTTCACAATATTCCAGCAATTATGGAAGGAGATTTTGAGGAAATTATTTCTGCATTGAAAACAGCCGAACTGAATAACGCATTTGTCCACGACTCTGACGAATGATATGCAAGCAGTCATTCTTGCGGCAGGCAAAGGTCTTCGGCTTCGTCCGCTGACCGATTCAACTCCGAAAGCGCTCATCGATGTCTGCGGTCAACCGCTGATTTTTCATATTCTCTCTTCCCTTCCCGATGATGTAACAGAAATTTTTATCGTCGTCGGATATTTGTACGAACAAATCAAGAATGCCGTTGGAAATGCGTGGAAGGGAAAACCTGTCCAATATATTATCCAAGATCCGCTCGATGGAACAGGGTCCGCTCTGCATCTGGTCAAAGATCGACTCATCGGGAAATTTCTTGTGGTGAACGGGGATGATGTTTACGATAAAGTTGATCTTGAACGATTGATCGCGCACGAACTCGGATTACTCGTTTTGTCAACCATGGAGCCTGTTACTGCCTCGGCGTTACAAGATGCGGATGGACGATTTATCGGGATCGAATCGACGGATAACCACCCCCAACCCCTCCTTGAAAAGGAGGGGAGTCAGAGTAGAGAGGAGAAGTTGCGAGTATGCGGGGCATACATTCTTGATGAACGTTTTTTTCGCTACCCACTCGCGACGGTGACTGTCCACGATAAATCTGAATACAGTTTGCCGCACACGATTGTTGAAATGACGCGTGATTTATCAATAAAAATTGAACGTGCCGATAACTGGCAGCCTGTTGGAACACCAGAAGAGCTAGAAAAAATCCGAAAGAACTGCCTGCAGTGAGGGACGAACTGCCTGCAATGAGGGACGAACTGTGGATAACCTATAAATTTCGCTATCCTTGCACTCTTGACGAGTGTTTTCATTTCGCGTATTATATCTTTTACCACCTGCTGAGAGGGCGACACGAAAATCTCCAACCTGAAGTCGCAAGACGAATGGAAGGTTTACTAAGTGACGCAGACAGAAAGTTCGCAAGGACAAGAAGTCACCTCAAAGTATTGGTACGGCAACAGTTGCTCGAGGATCGAAAGGTTCTCTAGCTCGGCCTCGTGTCGAAGTGAAAAAGCAGCTCGAGCCAACCCGGTTCGACAGATACGCAGACGCTTTCAGAACATTCTCCCAACAGTCGCCAGAACGAACGAATTGTCCAAGTAGCGATGACGATCTTCCAAGGTCTGAATTGAAACAAAGACGAAACGATCGAATCGGTGAGGGAAAAATCCATGCGGAACAAATGGTCTTCGGGTCAAATGGGAAACAAGGATAGGGAATGAATACGTCAGCCAAGCGAATCTGTATTCAGAAACGGAATTCAAAGACCATGCCAGCAACTCGTGCAATACCGAGAAGCTACTCCTCCAAACGCGAAATTTTGCAATGAAGATCACTTAGGTGGCCAACAAAGCGAACACGAACGAATGGAATCGAGTAAAAGCAACGTCTCTGAAGACAACGAAGAATAAGCCCTCAAAAAGCCAAAACCTTCCACGTCATCCATCTGGATGCATCTGAGATTACATCAAAGATCCGAACCACCCCTTTTCCCCTGCGCTGTTGACCCTTGGTCCAGCGCTTTTTCTTTTGTGATACACTTTCAGGAACTCTGCAAACTATGCTGATCATGGAAGCACTTCAGTGGGCGAATGATGTCCTCAAACGCCAGACAGATATAACGAACCGTCTCGAATCACCAATGCTCGATGCGGAGGTTTTGTTGTCTGCGGCACTTGAGGTGAATAAAACGTGGTTATTTACCCACCTTGACTATGAACTAACGGCGCATCAAAGTGAGCGCTATCGTGAATCGGTGAATCGACGTGCGACACATGAGCCCGTCGCCTATATCGTCGGCACACGTGAATTTTACAAGCGCGATTTTGCGGTGAATCGATTTGTCTTAATCCCACGTCCAGCAACCGAAGTCCTCGTCGAACACGCCTTACAAATTTCCTCCTCTATCATTTCCCCAATTTCTTCAGATTCCAAAATTTCCTCCGTCCTATTCGCCGACATCGGAACAGGGTCAGGAGCGATCGCGATCACACTTGCATCAGAATCCAAACTCCCTGTTATTGCAACAGACATCAGTAAGCAGGCACTTGTCGTGGCAAAAACAAATGCGCAGAAACATCATGTCGAAGAACTCGTTGATTTTCAGTACGGAAATCTCGCGGATCCAGTTATAAAAATTTTCAAATCCATCGGAGCACAAAAACCTTTTCAGCACCTCATCCTCTGCGCCAACCTCCCATATCTCTCTGATAAGCAGGTCGACACAGGCCAGCATGACGTTCGAGACTTTGAACCAAGAGAAGCACTCGTCGCCGGACACGACGGCCTCGACGCCTACTGGAATCTCTTCCGACAATTAAAACAAAACCGTTTTGTGTTACCCGATCGTGTCACGACTCTTATTGAAATCGATCCATCCCAAAACCTCTCCATCCAAAACCTCATCCGCCACGCCTTCCCACATTCCACTCCACAAATCACAAACGATCTCGAATGCCTCCCCCGCGTCGTGATCACAGAGATTTAGTCGACGGTCACGTCCTCCTCCTCTCCAACAACTTCAATCCACGTGTTCCCAGCATTCATGATGATCTCATTTCCTGTCATGTCGAAAAATCTGAGCCGTTCACTTGTGGATGGTTTTTTCCATGTTGCTTCGATCGTGATTCCGTCTTGTGCAAGCCATGCCTTTCCTTCGCCGACCGTGCGAATGGAACGACGGCCGACGTAGTCGAGGATTTTAATGTCTGTCACGATGACCGCGACGTTGGTGGCGGTGATCTGTATTCCGTCTGCTGTGAGATAGGGTTGACCACCTTGAGTGCGGATGTATTGTCCAGACACAGAATCGTATGTCCATGTTGCTGTATACAGGTCAGAATTGAAATAGATGGAGATGGTGGGAGATTGCCGCGTCGTCTGAGGAATCCTCGCAATGACAGGGTCACTCTGACCGACAGTAACGGACGGGACTAAAGTCCCTAGGGAATCTGAGTTCCTAGCCAATTTAGTGGCGTCTGCCCAGTCCTTGAACTTCCATGTCCCGTACAACACCTCTGGCGCACGACCTCGATCTACAGCGGCTGCCACATACTTTCCTAACAGCTCCGTTGATGTATACGTATTGTGCGGAGCATAGCGATCAGAAGCACGCCAGAAATAATCTCCGTTCCAGAATTCGTTGATGTCAAACGTTCCCGTTGACGAAATGTTTTCGAGTGCGGCGTTCGAACCGCCAACATGTGTATAAAGCGCATCGAACTCGTTTGCCCAGTCAATAAAGTACGGGCGAGCAGAGCGTACAGGACCGATCTTGTCGACGACCGTGTCGGACGAGAAGAACGCTTCCAAACGAGGAATTGCTGCTTCCACTGGCGCTTCGATGACGAGAAAGGCTTTATCGACTCCTGAAACTGGCCATGCGTCAACCGAATTATCGATCATGACGGCGTAGACAGAAAGATCAGAAGGCATAAGGCTTAAGACCGGTAGGCCAGTCAGCGGATGACGGAAAAGCGAAACTTCAACCACATCCTTTGGCTCCTCTGGCACGTTTGGCGCCTCTGGCTCCTTCTGTATCAACACCCCTAAACCAAACACAAGCGCCAGAAATATGGCGCTTGCGATGATGGTGTTCTTATTTTTTTGCAACAGGGGCATTTTTCTTTTCATCACCTTCTGCCGCGTCATCCTCTGCTTTCTTTTCCTTTTCAACTTTCTCAACAGCGGTCACATCGATTTCAACCGCTTTGCTCAACGCATCCATTTCTGCATCTGTGCGTGGTGCCGCGACAAGAGCAACGGTTGCTTCCATGTCCTCGAGAACTTCTACGGTTGAAGGAATCGGTAGGTCTTTGATATGAATCGCATCGTCAAATGTCACGAGTTTTGAAATATCAATTTCGATAAACGAAAGGAGATCTTTTGGTAATGCCTTGATACGAATTTCATCCATTGGACGTACAAGCGTTCCCCCAAGACTTTTGATCGCTGGCGATTCGCCAACGAAGTGCAGTTTTACCTCTGCTTCGATTTTCTTCAACATATCCACCGCGCGGAAATCGGCGTGAATGAACTCATCGCGAAGCGGATCGGTTTGCGAGTCCTGAATAAGAACGTGCAATGGCTGAGCTCCATCGATGGCAAGCTCCACAAGCGTTGACTCCCCAGCGCCTTTGAGCACTTTGGCAAACTCGTTATGCACCACCTCGATATTCATCGGTTCCGTTCCAGAACCGTATACAACGGCAGGAATACGACCATCGTTTCGAAGATGGTAGTTCTTGCGACCAATAAGATCGCGCTTTTTCGCGTTGAGTGTAAATAATTCCATATAAAACAATACCAGCAATTAATGCGGGTATTGTGCTTGATAGAGAAATAGTTGTCAACCCCATCTAACGGGGTTATTTTTAAACGGTCTGATGCGTTTTTGCTCGTACTTTTGGTCGAATGGATCGGCGTTTTTTTTCAGGAATCTGGAACCGTTTCGCGAAACTATGGAGAAGCGTATGGTGCACATCGATCACATCGTCCATTGTTACTTTTGTATTGCTGTGAAACTCCAAAACGTCGGTATGAGAGAGGTCGGTAACGAGTCCAACAGAACTCGCGCCTGCTTCATGTTCTTGTAACAACGAAAGGGTCGCACAACCACATTCTTCGCAGGTAACATGAATGAGTCTTGTGCGGCCCGATTCAGAAAGAATGCGAGCATGCATTGGCTCGTATCGTGTATCACACAAAGGGCAATATGCCATGACGCGCAACGCGTCAAAACCGGGAGGATTTGGTTTCATATATTTACATGTTATCACCACCTCTCGACCTTCGACAAGCTCAGATAATAAACGTGGCTTCGCAATAGTCCTTAAACATTATTTCCTAAGCGACCAGAGGAGGTCGAAGGATGTTTTATGACGCTTTCCGATTCCCTCCATGGATGACAACACTCTGTGCAATTCCGAGCATCACAAGTGTAAACAATAATGAGCTTCCTCCGTAACTGACCAGTGGTAACGCGATACCAGTCACCGGTAGCAAACCGATATTCATCCCGACATTAATAAAAAACTGAACGAACAACACAGCGCCAATCGCAATGAGAAGATAACTGGTGAAGTCGTCGCGTGTTTCTTTCGCAATAGACCAGAGACGGAAAAAAACGATACTAAAGGCGGTGAGAACAAGAAGCACTCCGACAAACCCGAGCTCTTCGGCGATCACCGCAAAAATAAAATCGGTTTGTGATTCTGGAAGAAATTTCAACTGACTTTGTGAACCAAACCCAAGTCCACTCCCAAACCAACCTCCCGCACCCACCGCAATGATCGCTTGAGTCACATTATAACCTTGACCAAGAGCATCAGAAGAAGGATCGAGAAAGGTGGTGATGCGGTCTTTTTGGTATGGAAGAAAAAGAAAATTCCAGGAGAGGAGAAAGGAAATTATGGAAACGATGAAAATTGTTAGTAGATGAAATTTTTTTATTCCGGCGAATAGAATCATAATTCCCCACATGCCGACGAGCAGAATAGCGGAGCCAAGATCGGGTTGGAGGAAAATGAGGCCAACGGGAAGTGCAGTGATCATCCCGCTTTCAAAAAGTTCTTTCCATCCAAATTCAATGCGCGCACGACGTGCAAAATATGTGGCAAGAGCAACAGCAAGCGCAGCTTTCATAAATTCAACAGGCTGAAAACTCACAGGTCCGAAGGTGTACCATCCAGTCGTGTTACGAATCGTGACCCCAAATAACAGCACACCGATCAAAAGCAAAATACCAATCCCATACAACAAAATCGCGTAATTTCTAAGCAGGTGATAATTTGATCCAGCAATCAGAAAAAAAAAGATCCCACTCATCAACGCGGCAACGGTTTGTTTTTGAACGTTCAAGAAATCTCCCCCGCCATGCGACAGCTCCACCGAATAAATCGTGGCCAGACCAAACAATACAAGGGTAAAAATACCCATGATCAAAATCCAATCCGCGTTTTGCCATTGCCGAAATTTCGACAACATGTGATTCCTGTCAACGCGTCAATACGCGCGTTCTCGTATCCTCCGTGGATTCTCCTTGTAACGGTTTATAGGATGTAATGTCAAATGGATTGACGTCTGGGAACACTTCTACCTGCGTCACGGCTGGAATCGTCCCAAACCAGTTGAGTGAAATATCTTGTGTTTCACCTGCGTCGATGGAATGTAAAACCGTCCCCGTCACCCCAACAACCGCCGGGCCACGTGTGAGCATCACCGTGATCGTTGGGTCGTAATAACTGAAGGCGGAATTATTTGTGATGGAAAAGGTCACCCGTCCGATGGTTTTTCCTTCAATTTCGATACGATCAAATACAGGATCATCAATTTGCATTTGAAGCCGATCCTCCGTCCAAACCGTAACATCCCCTGTGTCATGATGATCAATGCGATGCCAGACAAGATCGGTAATTTCTAAAGAAACAGATCGTGGGGTTGCGGACGAAGTGGTCGCGTAGGCAACGAGTGGTTTTTCAACTCCGGGAAGCGCGTATGCGTGTTGCGGTTCTGTTTCCCCAGCTGATGAGGAAAACGAATAAGAAAATTCTGCCCACCAATCGTTGTTTGGATTTGTAACGGTGGTATAAAAATCAAACTTCCCTTCCACAGAAGGCACAGCAATCGCCGTGGATGTTTTTAAATCTTTCGCAGCATTTGAAAGAGAAAAACTTCTGAGGTCGGTTTGTCCATAAGCAACCATTTCAAGGGTGGCTTGTGTTTCATCCGCATAGCTTACAAGATACGCATCTGCAAAGGTCCAAATCACGAACAGAAGAATAAGACCGTCTACACACGCAAATAAAAACAACCCGAGTCTTCGTAAGCCGTCGCGATGCTCAATCCACCACTTAGAACGGCGATATTTTTTTTGATCCTCCTGCTCCGACTGAAGCAAGACGGGTTGGTCGTCGGACATAACAGTTACAGTATACATGATCAGAGCGTGTCGCGTGTAGTAGGTTAAACCTCCTACACGCTAAACGCTACTTCCTACACGCTCCATAACCCCCTTGGATCCTACCACCAGATGTGTTACTCTACCCTCGTTACATACAAACAATACTCACTCTCTATGGCTGATAAAAAGCAAGAAAAGGATGAGGAATACGGAGCGAAACAGATTACCGTTCTTGAAGGACTCGATCCAGTCCGAAAGCGTCCGGGGATGTATATTGGCTCGACAGGTCCTGCGGGACTTCATCATTTGGTTTGGGAAGTCGTTGACAACTCGGTTGACGAGGCGATGGCAGGACACGGAAAAGAAATCGTCACGACACTCAACGACGATGGAACGGTTTCCGTTGAAGACTTCGGACGCGGAATTCCGGTCGATCCACACCCACAATTTAAAGTCTCCGCACTCGAACTCGTCCTCACCAAACTCCATGCGGGTGGAAAATTTGGCGGGGGTGGATATAAAGTTTCTGGTGGTCTTCATGGTGTTGGTGTTTCGGTCGTGAACGCATTGTCAAAATATCTCCTTGCAGAGGTAAAACGTGAAGGAAAATTGTGGCAACAGGAATATGCGTATGGAAAACCGCAAGGAAAGGTGAAGCCTGTTGGATCCGCACGTGGAACAGGAACCAAAATTACATTCAAACCAGACGAGAAAATTTTCGAAACAGTCGAATTCGACCTCCAAACAATTCTCGATCACTTAAGACAACATGCGTACCTCACCAAAGGGGTAAAGTTTGTCGTGATCGACGCGCGTGAGAAAAAAGCTACCTGTGGCTATGCGTTTTATTTTGAAGGAGGGGTTGCGTCATTCGTGCGACACATCAACCATGGCAAGCAGGCAAAAAATGCAAATGTATTTTACATTTCAAAACATGATGATGCGGCCGACATGGATGTAGAAGTTGCGTTGCAGTACACCGACGAATATCACGAATCTGTCTATTGTTTTGCGAACAACATCATCAACGTCGAAGGTGGTTCGCACCTCGTCGGTTTCCGATCTGCGTTAACACGTGAACTAAACAACTACGCACGTGTCAAAGGCTTTTTAAAAGAAAAAGATTCGAATCTTACAGGGGAAGATGTCCGTGAAGGACTGACGACGGTCATCAGTGTAAAAATCAAAGACCCACAATTTGAAGGTCAAACCAAAGCAAAACTTGGCAACCCAGAAGCCCGCACAGCCGTGGAGGCAATTTTTGGAGAAGCATTCAAAATTTTCCTAGAAGAGCATCCACGCGATGGTGAAGCTATTATTGGTAAGTGTGTTTTAGCTTCCCAAGCACGCGCAGCAGCAAGAGCGGCTCGCGAAACGGTTTTGCGAAAAGGCGCCCTTGAAGGAATGACCCTTCCAGGAAAATTATCCGACTGCTCAAGCAAAGATCCTTCGATCTCGGAGCTGTATCTCGTGGAGGGAGACTCTGCAGGTGGCTCGGCAAAGCAAGGTCGCAATCGAGAGAACCAAGCGATCTTGCCGTTGCGTGGAAAAATTTTGAATGTGGAACGCGCTCGGCTCGACAAAATGCTCGCAAACAACGAAATCAAATCGCTCGTCATTGCGCTTGGCACGAACATCGGCGAGATGTTCAACATTGCAGATTTACGTTACGACCGCGTCATCATCATGACCGACGCAGATGTAGACGGTGCACACATTCGCACATTGCTCCTCACGTTGTTCTACCGACACTTCCCTGAACTTATCAAACAAGGACATATTTATATCGCGCAACCACCATTGTTCCGTGTCGCTGTTGGAAAAGAGTTTCGGTATGTGTTTACGGAGGAGGAAAAGCAAAGAGCCATTGATGAGTTGACGGGAAAGAGAAATAATAAAGAGCCAAAGGAGCCAGATGAGCTAAAGGAGCCAGAGGATGTGGAAGGTGTCGAAGCTGTATCCGTTGGAGGGGTTAAAGTCAATATTCAACGATATAAAGGTCTTGGAGAGATGAATCCTGAGCAACTTTGGGACACAACGATGAATCCAGAAACGCGCGTGATGTTGCGTGTCACAATAGAAGATGCTGAAAAAGCCGATGAAACGTTCGATATTCTCATGGGAGAGGACGTCGCGAACCGCAAGCATTTCATCCAAACGCACGCGAAAAACGTACAAAACCTTGATATTTAGCTGATCTGGATTGACACAGAGCTATTTTTATGTTTAGCTGTGTGTGGAGAACACATGGCAGATCCAACTCTTGTGACAGATCCTGACCGAATTGCCGCGCTCCTTGCATTCAAGAAAGATCAGATCGAAGGTGGAAAGACTCAGGCGGTCTTTGCTGATATGGGGATTTGTACCCACTACCAGCTCATCTTCGACCTTGGGGAGGCGATGACATACCAGGAAGCAGAACGAATCAATGCTGATGTTGCCAACACCATTGAAAAGTGGTTGAGAAAACAATCGAACGATTGGCTCGCACAACATCCGGGTGACTACCGTGGACGACGGCTTCCTTCTGGAGGACTTTCTGTAGCTCGGAGGAAAAAGATCCCTAGCACAGGTCTTCCAAAACCGGTCTTTGTGATCGAGTACACGGAGAGTCTCCCAGCCATTCACATGGATCAAAACGTCCTCGATAAATCGTTATTCGCCGACTTGTGTGCTCTGTATGAGGCGATCGTGTGTGAATGTGGATCGTTTCCTGCCCTCATTGTCGTTGGAAACCATCAGTGGCACGCTACGATGATCGGAAACAACGCAACATTCACCCCTCCAGTTGTGGAACCCCAGGGCCAATTCCAGGTCACGGCAATCCAAGGAAATTCTTCTTCCTGAGGCAACGTTTGCCTCTCTTTTTTTATCCACCTTTACACCCCTTGCTATCTTTCCATAAATCCTGTATAGTTCCATTAAATAGCCCTGAGAGGGGCTTTTAAGATAGATTTATGTTCAAAACACAGGCAAAAAAGGCTGTTTCTTATTTCAGGGAATCTAAAGAGGAGCTTGAAAAAGTCACATGGCCAACTCGTCAGGAAACCATACGCTATTCGATCTTGGTCGTGATCGTTTCTGTATTCATGGCCTTTTTCTTCGCCGGCCTCGACTGGGCGTTGAATCTCGGTCTCGAACAGCTCATCAGATTGACATCTTAAATTAAGCTCCAAACCTTCGAGTTTCGAGTTTCAACCTTCGATCTTTTTTTTACCCCTATGCCAAAGCAAACAGCAAATTATGGTCGGCGTTGGTACGCCATTCACACCTATTCCGGATACGAGGACAATGTGTGTGAAGCGCTCAACCAGCGCATCGATACCATGGACATGCATGACAAAATCTTTGCTGTGCTCGTTCCAAAAGAGAAAAAAATCAAAATAAAAAATGGAAAACGGAAAACACTCGAGGAGAAAATTTTTCCAGGCTACGTTCTTGTGGAAATGATGGTAGACGACGACTCTTGGTACGTCGTACGTAATACACCAAATGTCACAGGTTTTATTGGCACCGGAACGATTCCAACTCCAATTGCTCCAGAAGAAATTGAAGCGCTTATGAAACGCGTTGGTGTCGACGAACCAGAAATGACGCTCGATGTCTCAAAAGGTTCTGTTGTACAAATTACCGACGGGCCGTTCAAAAACTTTGAAGGAAAAGTTTCTGCTATCGATGTCACTCGTGGAAAGATCAAAGTCCTCGTGAACATGTTCGGACGAGAAACTCCCGTCGAACTTGATTTCCTTCAGGTCAAAAAAATCTAATAATTCACATAGCACTGGTCGCCTCCCTTCGTGGGTTGAATCCAGTCAAACAAAACTGCTATGGCAAAGAAAATCTTGACTCAAGTTAAGCTCCAGATTCCAGGTGGAAAAGCGACTCCTGCCCCACCAGTTGGTCCAGCACTCGGTCAGCACGGTTTAAACATTGCAGCGTTCGTCAAACAATTTAACGACGCAACACAAAGCCGTATTGGTGAGGTGGTGCCGATCATCATCAACGTGTATGAAGATCGCACCTTCGACTTCATCATGAAGGTCGCTCCTGCATCCGGACTTATTGCAAAAGCGGCTGGAATCGAAAAAGGTTCTGGAAAACCGCTCACGGAAAAAGTGGGAAAAATCACGAAGGCTCAACTGCGGGAAATCGCAGAAAAAAAATTACCTGATCTTAACACCACCGACATTGACGCCGCGATGAAAATTATCGCCGGCACCGCGCGTCAAATGGGAGTGGATATTATATGACAAAAGGAGGCTCAATCATTCTCAGAATCTATTTTACTCTCGTGTCATTTGTGACACTCATGATGCTCGTGTTCTCGGTATCTGACCTTGTGAACATTGCACTCAAATCATTCGTGTTTACGAAAGCCGACACGGGTTATCCGATCTATTGCGATCTGCAATACCAGACACAAGAGCAGTGCGATCAACAAAAAGTACAAAGCTCTGATCAAGCGGTTGTTGAAAAACAACAATCAGCGGTCCGAGACATTTCTCTCCTGCTCGTCGCTGCACCTTTGTTCTGGCTTCACTGGCGAATGGTGTATCGGGACTGGATGGATAGTAAAAAAGAAGAAAAAGGAAGTTAACATGTAAACAACGTGGGAGGTCAGACATACGTCGGACCGTTATGACCACTAAATACTATGGGAAAACGATTTGATGCAGCCAAGAAACTTGTTGAGGTGAAGAAAGTTTATTCGGTCACGGATGCGATCGCGCTTTTGAAAACGTTTCCAAAAGCTGGCTTCGATGAAGCTGTTGAATTGCATGTCAATCTTGGAATCGATCCAAGTAAGGGTGATCAGCAAGTGCGTGGAACGATTGCGTTTCCGCATGGTGTTGGAAAATCAAAGCGCGTGATTGCCTTCGTCGAAGCCGCAAAGGAAGCCGAAGCAAAAGCGGCAGGGGCAGACATCGTTGGTGGCGAAGAACTCATTGCAGAGATCGCTTCCAAAGGTGTTCTCGACTTCGATGTCGCCATCGCAACACCTGCGATGATGCCAAAGATCGCGAAACTCGCGAAACTTCTCGGTCCAAAAGGGCTCATGCCAAACCCAAAAAATGATACGGTTGGCCCGAACGTCGCAAAAATGATCGGCGAACAAAAAGCTGGTAAGCAGTCGTTCAAAAATGATACGACGGCAAACATTCATCAAATCGTCGGTCGTGTCTCTATGAGCGAACTTCAGCTCAAAGAAAACCTCACCCCGTTTATCGACCAAATCCGAAAAATAAAACCCGCGTCATCAAAAGGGATCTATTTCAAAAACGCGGTTCTCACAACAACGATGGGTCCAGGAATCAAGGTCGACCTCAACAGCTAGACCCCGTCAGACGGGGTAGACAAAAAGCACCCGTCCGCGATAAGCTGACGGGTGTTATGATTTTATCTCGCCAAGACATCGTCTCACAGATCAAGTCTGGAGGAATTCGACTCACTCCAGAGCTCGATCAGTTTCAAATGCAACCGCACGCGATTGATTTGCGTCTCGGATATAAGTTTTTAATTCCAAGAAATTGGACGATCGATGAAAAAGGGCGCCGCGCGATCAAAGTATCTATCGACAATGTCACTGCTCATCCAGAACAGTTTGACGAAGTTATTCTACAACCTGGACAATTTTTTGAACTGCTCCCAAACGAATTCGTGATCGGAACATCGCTCGAACGGATTGAAATGAACGCTCCAAATCTCATGGCCATTCTGTTCCCGCGAACGTCAACCAACCGCCGTGGAATTGATCTGTCGCTTTCTGGCATCATCGACGTCGGCTATAAAGGCAACTTAATCTTCCCGATGAAAAATGAAGCAGGTGACCAGGTGATACGTGTGTATCCTGGAGAACGCGTTTGCCAAGTTATCTTCGAAGAACTCAAATCTCCACTCACACCAGAAGAAGCGAATTTACATGGAGTTGACGCGGCAAAGTATAGCGATGCATCAGCACAAACGTTCAAATTAGATAAAAACGAAGAACGCCGCGCTCTTGTAGAAGGAAAACTGGATGAGATAAAAAAACTATTCTCCTTGCAAATACCTCAATAATTTTTCCTGAATATAATGTCGTAACATCGCTTGGGTAGACTCTCGAGCAAATCCATCTGGATTTTGTGTCGAAGCAATGACCCCTTCCTCACCAAGTCGATCTTCCCCTGTATAGATATTAAATCGTCCATCGTTATTTGCCATTGTTAAGGTGAGATCAAAACCTTCTGTATCAGGCAGGTAAACACGTAGCGTGTTTTCATCCTTTTCAAAGACAATATCTTGTGTTGTTTCCATAAAATCCTTCATCAACTCTGGATCTTTTTTTAAAGTCTCAAGAAGAGACTTGTCTACATTGATGTCAAATGGATTATTTGGGTCAACGCGAGTTGCATCAGGAAATGTTCGCAAAACCATTTTTCCAATAGGAATCGTCCGAAAATCTAATGAATAATCTGGATATTCAATCCCTGCCGACTCATCTCCAAACTCGCCATCTGTAGATTGCGCGAGAATACCCGAGATGATCTCGTCAGAAACAATCTGTTTTTGAGAAACAGTTGGACCCGTATCCCGATGATGTACAGGGGTATTCACACCCGGTTCTGGTGCGTTCGGTTCTGGCGCGTTCTTTGCCATTGCGCCAACCGCCAGTAGACCTCCCAACATCAGAGCTCGTAGCTTTCCTGTTACTCCTACTGCCTTTGATTTTTTTATCGACCCAGAACAAGAAGCCTGATGCCCCGCATGCGACGGGTATCCACATGACGCACAAGAAGAAGATTCGTGCTCAGACATAGAAAATGTGTCTATAATTGTTTTAAAACGTTTTTCAACATTCGACAGGCTGATGCGTGATCGTCGTATTCAATATGATACGCCACGGCTGGATTTCCGCGGACAAAGCGGGAGACAGGGGTGTTTTTTTGTGAGAGTAGCACGATCGGTTTATTTGCCATGTGCGCATAAGCGAGTTCGCCACCGACGCCGAGCGAAGTGTGTGTCACATCCGCAACGAGCACATCTGCGGCACGGACCTGTTCGACGTCAATACGCCACACTTCTTCTGACGTTCGACAATCGTTACTCCGAGGATCGCAGTGCATATGCGGAACGTACGGTTTGATTCCGATTTCTAAGCAGGCGTCTGCGAGCGACTCATACAGCTGTCGCATGGGGATGTGCTGATCTTCTGGCATATTCGTCATCGGACCAGAAATGTACGATGATTGTACAGATGGTTTCAGAGTCTCTGCATACACCTTTTCGCGACTAAATCGATCGTGCGCATCGTCCGTCACATACAAATCACGGATTCCTGCGTCAATGAGCGCCGTCCAACACGGCTCACAAGCCCACCAGTGGCCGAACAGGTACGCGTCAGCTCCTCTAAGGTCTATTCCCTGCTCAACAGCCGTTTTGACCGCCATCTGCTCTGCGTGTCCCGGAGCATCGTGGAGGGTGCACAAGTCATAACCTGTCCCAGACGGACAATCTAAAACAACTCGTGGACAGATGTGGACGGTTCCTGCTCCACGACTAAATCCGTTCCCTGCTGTCACAAGCACTTCCCCATCTCGTACAAGGGCGATTCCGACCGGATAAAGTGTATCTCCCGACTGCTCCGTGCGAGCTTTGGCTGCGGCAAGCATAAATACATCATCATGTGAGACGTATTTGAGAGATCTGTCTGTTGGCATGTAAGGATAATCGGGCATACATGTCTATAAAATGGAAAAATGAAGAAGTACGGATTTTTCGCCGAGTTGCTTTGAATCGAGTAATTTCATTTGGATCGCACCACCATCTGGGGCGAGAAGAATTCCTTGTCCGAAGAGGACTGGTTCAACGGTAAGATACAGTTCGTTCACAAGGCCTGCTCTCAGAAACTGTGAGTAGATCGTAGCTCCGCCACAGACCGCGAGTTGTGTGATGCCTTCTGCTTCGAGGCGAGTGACGAGATCCAGTGGGGATTCAGATGTAAACTCCAGCCCTTCGACGCGCTGCGCTTGCTCAGGGAATATTTGACTGGTCAAAACAATCAAACGTCGATCCTTAAGCGGCTTGCCAAACGTCTCGAATGTCTTCCGTCCCATGACCACGATCCCAATCTCTTTGGTTTTAGAAACAAAAAACTGCTTGTCCTCTTTTGAAGTCCAGTCAAAAGACAGCTGATCCGCACTTTGTGCAATGAAACCGTCCGCACTGATCGCGGCAATGAGGGTAATGATCATACGGCAATTTGTACTTTTTTCATCGGTAGTCCTGGTTGATATTGAGACGAAAACATTTGGATCAAGTCTTCGACAAGCGTTGCATCAGCAGAAAGTGCACGACGAAAAGCATGGTCGGGTAATCGACATTTTATTTCCACATGAGGAATCACTTCTCGTGACAATATGTCCTCGACCGCCTCGAACTGATTTTCATAAATATGAGCGTGGGAAATTGAAATCGTAAGTTTTCCGACCGCGACTTCGAGCTCTTGCGCAAGCATGGCTTGCAAGAGAGCGAAGTCAGCAGTGTCGTTTGGGTTTCCGAGCACCATGTCGTTCGAGCGCATGATCATATGTAAGTTAAGCTTTCCTCCGATAATGTTCACGGTCCACGTGTAAGGACATGGGACATTTTTCTTTTTTGGAGCTCGTAGTCCGTCCGAAGCAGCATCCCACATCATCACGACCCCTTGCCGACTCGACGGCTCCTCGCGTAGATGCTCGACGAGATCGATTAACTGATCGCGACCGAAATGATGACGCCAACGGTATCCGTAGGCGGTCTCGACCGTCCCATCTTCTTCCAAAAAACTGTCCCAACCTTTTGTGAATTGTTGCAAAAATCCTGCATGCTTGTGCCCTGCAATAAACCAAACCGTTTCTGCACAAAAAAACTTCGGAAACATTTTCCGCACCGTCAAAAGCGGAAAACCGCCCGCAGGCTGAAGCTCATACGTCACTCCCGGGATCGCACGCGTCGAAAAACCTGTCCGTTCGCTTTGAACAGTCTCCCCTTCCCGATAAATACGTCCAAGAGTGTCGAGATAGACTCGATCAAATGTCGTCATAACCCACTCATCCTATCAGAGTGAACTCAACTATCCAAACCAGTCTATTTCCGCTAATATACGGTCAATATGAACATCCCTGTGGATATCAAACGAATTCGTCCGGACGTTGCGTTTCCGGAGTACAAAACGGCTGGAGCTATTGCGTTTGATATCGCGGTTTGCGAAGGGAAAACCATGCAACCTGGTGAAACCGTGTTTTTTTCAACCGGGCTGGTGATTTGCACTCCACCTGGGTATGGACTGATCATTGCCGGACGCTCTTCTAACGCAAAAAAACAGATCACACTTGCAAACGGGATTGGAATCATAGATCAAGACTATTGCGGTCCAGAGGATGAGCTAAAATTATCCGTCCGAAACGAAGGTTCTGCTCCGTATATCGTTGAAAAAGGCGAGCGGATTGCCCAAGGACTGTTTGTGCCGATTGTCCGAGGAGATTTCAACGAAGTCGAATCCCTTTCCTCCCCAACACGCGGTGGATACGGAACAACTGGCTAATTTGTGCTATACTTTGCCTATGCCTCGACACGGTCTGTTTATCATGATCGACGGGATCGCCGGCAGTGGGAAATCCACCTTGCTTCATGTTGCAAAAGAACAAGAACGAGCAAAAGGACGGCGAGTCTTTGACCTACGTGAATGGACAAAAACACACGCAGATCCTCCAAACTTTACCGATGTATCTGACCATAATGTCTTCTTCACCTACGAGCCAACTCGCCAATGGATCGGCGCCGCAATCCGCTTCGAACTGTCACGGACAGATCATCCGTACAGTGGCGAGTCTCTCGCCCATGCTTTCGCTCTCGATCGAGAAATCATGTACACCCGTTTGATCATTCCGGCTCTAAGAGCCGGAATGACAGTCATCCAGGACCGAGGGGTGTGCACATCGATTGTTTACCAGCCGATCATGACTGGAGGAATACAACTTGAAGATCTCCTGAAACTGCCAGGCAATGCGCTTGCCATGCAATACTCCCCTGATCACCTCATCCTCACCAAACTCAGTCCAGAAATCGCTGTCGAACGTCTCAAGCAACGTGATGAAGAATCAAAAGGAGTATTCGCAAATCTCGATTTCCTAAGAAAAGTCGACGAACGTTTCCGATCAGATTGGTTCAAAGAACTGTTCACGTCAAAAGGAACAACGATCCATTCTCTCTCCACAGCTGGTTCACTCGACGAATCCATTTCTCACTCAAAACAGTTACTTTCAAAAATCTTGAATCTTGAATCTTAACTCTTGGTTCTTTCTCATTTATGCCAATCATTTCTATCGGCGAACTCATCGACAGGTCTTGGGATCATTACAAACGCGACTTTGTTGATCTTCTGAGCGTATCCGGCTGGGTGCTTATCACCGCTATTTTTGAAATCACCGCGTTCTTTCTCTACCCATACGCCTCAAAACTTGCCTCAACAGCCGCACTCACTACATCCGAAGCGGTCGGTGTTATTTTGTACGCATTTTCCTCATGGGTCGTTACACCCATCTTAGGCCTCTGGACGTTCATTGCTCTGACTCGTCTTATTCGTGCACAACTTTCCAATAAACGTTCAAATATACGCGAAGCAATGCTCGACGGAAAACGTTATTTCCTCAAAACACTTCTTGTGACGATTTTCATTTTTGGAATCCTTGTCGCCGCACTTGGAATCGGACTTGGGCCAGGAATTCTCGTTACTCTCATAAATCTCACATTCAACATCCCTACACTCGGGATTGTTTCAAGCATCCTCCTGGTCGTTGGGCTCGTTATTTCCATCGTTCTTGGATTCCGATGGTCCGTGCATTATTATTTTGCTCCGTATGCGCTTTTATTAGATGGAGTTGAAGGGAAAGCTGCTGTTTTGGCAAGCAACACACTCACCAAAGGACACTTTTGGAGTATTTTATTACGTCTTGTTGTTCCAAAAATTGTTTTTATTCTCATGGCAATCATGGCCATGGTTATCATTGGATTTATTTTTGAAACATTCCTCTCAATTTTTACCGGACTCAACATCGATCTCCATGTACGTCTCTCCACGATCTTCACAACAATTCTTTCCACCGTCGCTGCTGTATTCTTAAACCCACTTCTCGTCACAGCTGACCTTCTGCTCTATCAGTCCCTAAAACGTTGATATGCTATCTCCTGTCGACATTTTACATTCATCCATTGCGCTGTACCGCAAGCAATCAACGTTAATCGTTGGATATGCTTCTTGGCTACTCCTCACCTACGCCGCATTTATTTTGTCGAGTTTTATTGCAAATGAATCCGTACAATTCGCCACAATTTTTTTCATCCAAATTGCCGATACGCTTCTCTACCTATGGATACTGAACGTCCTCGTGATCATCACGCTCCACCATACACATGATCAACCTCTCGACCTTCTTACCTTACCGAAAAGAGGTTGGGATTTGCTCATGCCGATCGTTTGGGTCAGCCTGATACAAGGACTCATTATGCTTGGAGGTTTTTTACTCGTCATTATTCCTGGGATCGTTTTCACCGTTTGGTTTGTCTATGCCCAAGAAGTGGTCATTATTGACGGTAAACGTGGAATCGAAGCACTGACCGCAAGTCGTGAACTATCGCGTGGGCGATTTTTCAAGGTTTTATGGTATACCATCTCCATCCCCTTGCTGATTTTGGGCTTATACTTTATCGTTGCCTCTGGACTTACTGGAACCATTGCCACGGTATTAAAAATCCCATTCGACACGATCGTAAGTGAAACTCCTCCCCTCTGGATTGATATGATCTTCTCCGTAGGAATGATCTTTGTCATTCCTCTCCTTGTGATGTATTCAGTGATGACCTATCTTCAGCTGAAGGAACGAAAGTCCTAAAGGGACCTCTGCAAAAGTCATGTGCGAGGTCCCTGAAACCTGTTTAGAATTTAGATTTTTCCCACGTATGCTCGAACCTGTTATTGGACTTGAAATTCACCTTCAGCTGAAAACAAAATCAAAAATGTTTTGTGCATGTGCCGCACACGAAACAGCGATGGCACCAAATACGAACATCTGTCCAGTCTGTACGGCTCAACCAGGAACTCTTCCCGTTCCAAACGAACAGGCTATTCGGTTTGGAGTTCGTATGGGACTTGCACTCAATGGAACGATAGCGTCGCATTCAAAATTTGATCGCAAGAACTATTTTTATCCGGATTTGCCGAAGGCGTACCAGATTTCCCAGTACGATCAGCCGATTGTATCTGGAGGTTTTTTGATCATCGATGAGAAACGTATCGGTATTACGCGCGCTCATCTTGAAGAAGACGCGGCAAAAAATCTTCATGGGGTTGAGGGAAAAACGTTTGTTGATTTTAATCGCGCGGGGACGCCTCTGCTTGAGATCGTCACAGAACCAGACGTCGCATCTCCACAGCACGCAAAAGCGTTTCTACAAGAACTGCGACTCATCGCACGCTATCTCGGTGTCTCAGATGCAGACATGGAAAAAGGGCAGATGCGCTGTGATGCCAATATTTCCTTGCGTGAACGCGACGCAGAAGGTGGAATTATTGGGATGAAGTTTCATCCAAAAACAGAGGTAAAGAACATCAATTCCTTCCGCAACGTGGAACGCGCACTTGAGTTTGAAATCAAACGTCAAACAAATTTATGGAAAGCTGGATCACCTCCATCTGTGTCCACAACGCGTGGATGGGATGATACGACACAATCAACAAAAGAACAGCGTCTCAAGGAAGGTGAGGGTGATTATCGGTACTTCCCCGATCCAGACATTCCCGTTCTCGAGCTCGCAGACATTGCAGAAGAAGAACGTCATCGATTACCCGAGCTTCCAGCAACAAAACGTGCCCGATTTATTGATGAGTATGGCCTGAAACCAGAAGATGCGCGACAAATCTGTGACGATCCCGTGTTGACAGATTTTGTCGAACATGTTTTTTCTGAACTTTCTTCCTGGATGTCGAGCGTCGATTCAGAAGTAAAAGATCAAACCAAACTCGCGAATCTTGTTTCTGGTTGGTTGTTGTCAAAACTCACGGGATTGCTTATTGAACGCAACCTTGATCTGACTACGGCGAAAATCAATCCAGAAAATTTTGCAGAATTCATCACATTACTCGCAACAGGAAAGCTGTCCTCTACGGCAGGTCTCACGGTCCTGACCGAGATGATTGGAACAGGAGCAGACCCATCACACATCATGGAAGAAAAGCATCTCGGAAAAATTGATGATGAAGGTGCCATTGCAGAAGTTATTGACCGAGTTCTCCTAAACAATCCAGATATTGTCGACAGGTACAAAGCAGGAAAAAAAGAATTAATCCAAGTCCTCATCGGTCAGGTGATGAAAGAAACCGAAGGAGCAGTGGATGCAAAAATTGCTCGTAATATGTTGCTTGTAAAACTGGAATCCAATTAATCCGTGGATCACGCCGAAACCAGGTCATCTGACGCTTTGCATAAGCACGGGTGGCCTTTTTCGTTTCTTCAATACAATCAACAAGCGGTCGTTTTCCTTCCAAAAATAAACTAATTTGTCTGTACCCAATCCCAGTCATTGCATCAATATCAGTACCGTACTGATCAGATAACTGACGTACTTCGTCCACCAGTCCATTCGCGACCATTTCGTCCACACGCTGATTGATGCGTTCGTTAAGTATTCCTCGATCAACAAGCAAACCAATCTGTAAAACATCGTACGTCCCCGTCCCTCGCTCAACCTGTGCAGAAAATGGTTTCCCTGTCACAAGCGTCACCTCAAGCGCGCGAACGACACGTCGCTTGTTGTCACGATCGATGACTTCCGCTCCTATCGGATCAAGACGTTTATATTCTGCATTCAAATCATTCAAATCTCGTTTTTCAAGCACCGTTCGCAATTCCCTATTCGGCGGAGTCTCGGTCAAATTCAGATTATCGACCACGGCTCGCACCCACAATCCCGTCCCTCCTACCAATATCGGTAATTTCCCTCGCTTTGAAATTTCTATAATTTTTTGATCCGCATATTTCTTAAAATCCGCAACGGAATACTCCTCATCCGGCTCCACCAAATCAATCCCCCAATGAGGAATACCATCGACCACCCAGATCGGTAACGGAAATTTTGCATTTTGCATTTTGCATTTTGCATTCGGTTTCGCCGTTCCAATATCCATTCCCCGATACACCTGCCTCGAATCAACCGAAATAACCTCACCATTAAACCGTTTGGCAATGTCAATCCCAAGCTGTGTCTTTCCAGAAGCGGTCGGGCCAACGATGACAAGTAACGGGGTCAGGTCTTGCTTTTTGACTTTTATTTTCATAAAAGCAAAAAGCAAGACCTGACCCCTTCGAGAATCCATTTTTCTGCTTTGTTAATTTTTACATTGACGATCTGGCCAAGGAGTTCATTTGGTCCGGAGAATCGAACGAGTTTCATTTCTCGAGAGTTACCAAGACAGGTACCTGGGAGTTTGGCGAGATGATCTGTGATGTTTCCTCCCAACGCAAGCATCTCATCAGTCGGTACTGGCGGCTCATGGCGTTCGACGAGAACGGAAACTGTTTTACCAACATACGCCTGATTTTTTTCGTACACGATCCGCTCTTGAATTTCTTGGAGATGTTGCCAGCGCCATTTTTTCTCATCGCGATCGACATCATCCTTGAACGCGCGAGCGGCAGCGGTTCCAGAACGCGTCGAATAACGTGCGGTGTATGAAATATCGAAGCGTACCTGTTCGTATAACTCGGCGGTTTTCAGATACTGCTCGCGTGTTTCCCCACAGAATCCAACAATAATATCCGTCCCAATCGCCAGGTTTGGGATTTTTTCCCGCAAACGGTGTACGACGTCGAGAAACTGAGCGGTCGTGTACCGACGATTCATTCGACGCAACACTTCATCATCCCCTGCTTGAACAGGAAGGTGAATATAGTTCTGATGTGCAGGAAGCGTCATCGCGTCTATTGCTTCGTCTGTCATATGAAGCGGATGCGGTGCGGTAAAATGAAGACGGGAAATTCCTGGCACCTGATTTACTTCCCAAAGTAAAGAAGCGAACGGATCGCTGTACGGATTTCCTTTCGACCAGTTTTCCGGATCAGGAGCGCGATATGAATTCACGGTTTGTCCGAGCAGTGTCACTTCTACACATCCATGTTCTGCGAGATCACGGACCTCTTTCAGAATATCCGCAACGGGACGATTTTTCTCCAATCCTCGCGCAAATGGAACAACACAGTACGTGCAAAACTTGTTGCAACCAGTCTGGATCGTCACAAACCCTTGACGAAATGTGCGGCGTTCTGGAATCACTTTCAAATAATCTGTTTCAATATCCGCGCTGTTCACCAATTCCGGACGTATCTCTCCAATCCAGCGAGGCAACTGAGGAACGTCTGTAATCGGAAAATATAAATCTGCGGTCGCGAGTCGCTTACGAATTTTCCCGTCACGATCACGGCCTGGCATACACCCCGTCACACCGACAATCAAATTTGGCCGTGTTTCTTTTAGTAACGCAAACTCATGCATCAGACCAAACACACGATCCTCAGCACTCTGACGAACCGAACAGGTGTTCACCAAAATCACATCCGCCTCCTCACGATTTTCTGTAGACGAAAAACCGACCCCGGACAAGATGGCGTCCATCCGTTCAGAGTCGTTTTTATTCATCTGACATCCAAGGGTAATAAGATGATACTTTGGGTCAGCCATAATGCCAGAACCCTATCATTTTGCCCGTTCCTGAGCAAGCATCTTCGCCTTTTTTTCTTCATAGGCCTGACGGCGCAAAAGAGCAGCAATTTTTACTTCCAATTCACCTCGTTTCAAAAACTGCCAAAAGTGAAGCTTTGAGCGTTCTTGATACAGCTGATTCAATTCATCTCGCCACGTTGCTGGTTCGAGCGCAGACGGAGGGAGTGTTTCTAAAATAGATCCAGAGTCACGTTGTGCTACTTGTACGCGGAGTGCTCTCCATCCATCTTGTTTCTTGAGAATATTTTCTGTGACAGAAATTTGCGCTCGTAACACTCGAGTGTTCTCAATCGCACTTCGAAGAGCTGTTTCATCCCCATCTGCAGATTCTGCGGTCTGCTCAGCATGGACGAGTTTTCGGTCAAGATTTACAAGATAATTCTCACCCGTTGAAAAACGTCCTGCATCTCGCAGAACACGATACGCAGCGAGTCGTGGCAAAAGTGCGTTCATCTCGTATCGAATAAGACGCGTAAGATCTGCTTCCTTCCCCGCTTCAAACCCGATCTCATCGGCAGAAACCATATCACGTCGACGATCAGAACGAATATCGTATTCCTTCTGCAACTGCTGCCAATACAATTCTGGATTGCGTCCTTTCGCCAATTCTCGAGCAACAATCACCTCGTACTCATTGATTGTTTCTTTCAACGGTGGTCGAGCAACAGGTGAAACAAACGGTTCATCAACACGAAAAGCTGGTTGTTCACCAGTTTCCTGTTCAAAAGATTTTTTCCGCAACGCTTCACCGAGCATAAATATAATTCCCCACATCCTAAATTCCATTCCCTAAATCCTTTTCAGTATAACAAAAAACGCCGCGAGATGCTATGTGCGTCCGCGACGGAAGACAGGTGGGAATGGAGAAAGCTGTTCGTGATGAAGAGCACTCGGTGCATTTGCGCTCATGATGATGAGGACGAACACGGAGGTGAGATAGGCGAGGCGATTATCTGCAAGAAACAGGTGCGCTTGTCCTGCGTTGAATCGGATACCCGCTTCAAACGCTTCAAGTGAATCGCCGAGCCATCGTTTTGCGAGAAGATAACCTCTCGGATGATGTGGGTTGCAAAGTTGATCAAGTTCACTTGCAACAAACCGATGGTGTTCGTGGGTTGGGAGATGACGTCGACGCGGGACATCCTCCGCAATCCGCTTACAGGCATCGTCGTTCCAAAATCCTGGATCGCGACTCGCGAGGAGGTGAATCAACAATTGCTCACCTTCCTGCGCGGTCACATGTCGTTCATAAACCAGAGCCCGAACCGTTTTCTCAATCCCACTCGTCCTGTCACGCATTACACACTTTCCTTCACATGCTGTGTGCCTTTTTCGAGCAACAACAGGAACGCGGCATGCAACAGGTTTCGGCGTGGCCGCGTCGGCAATGTCAGACCCAACTTGCGAAGATACTGATTGCAGGTAGAGTCAAAAAATGCAAGTTGCTCGTTAGTTGAACGAACACCGATTGCAAACAGAGACTGTCGTCGCGCACGTAGATACGGTTGGCATGCACTCGACGGACACCGCTCGAACCGTTCCAACTCGTGATGCAACCAGAGGAGCGATTCGTTCGTCCATGTCATTCCTTCTGGAAGCGCTGCGTCAAGCATGGCGGCTTCGTGAAGAACTCTCTTTGCATCACCTTCATGATGGCGTCGACGTGGAAGAATGATCGCGATATCCGTGCGAACCAGACGATTCGACAGATCCTCCTCTGTGAAAGCTCCAGCTCCACCAGCATGTACGTGCAAGTGTGCGACAGAACTCATCTTGACTCCTTCTTGATAGAAACACCGTGTCTCCCTCAAGTTTTCCACCCTAAACACTTGTGCCTCTTTTGTCAAGCGTAAATGTGTGATATCATAAAATCAATTTATATTATTTTTATGTCACACAATTCTCCCGAACGACAAATGCATGCCGTTATCGACTCAGCAAAGTCGATTCGCAAACGCGAAACGACTTCAGAAACGACTTCAAAAGAAGCACCCGCACAAGCACGTTCAACACGTGAAGATTTGAGTCATAACCGTGTCGAACGGATCTCAAATTCCTACGCGGAAATTGTAAAAATGTACGCGAGTACAAAAGGGCAGGATGTCGCCAATCGTATCAATCAGAGACATGATGTCATTGTTGCAGACGTCGCAAAATCCCAAACTAAAGATGTTGAAAAAGCACTGCACGAACGCATGGGTCTTACCGCATTCGCAACAAGCCTTGACCAAGTTCAATCTGATATTTTGCGTTCCTATCTTGATGGGTTGGATGCGGTTGATTCCGCGCATGCACACATGACAAAAGATAAATCGGAGGGGTCCAAATCCATGTGGCGACAAGCAAAAGAAGGGATGAAATCGATCGAAGCTGATCTTGCCGCTGAGGAAGTTGATATTTCACAAATCGATCTTGGGCGTAAGGCATCACGAGACGCACTTCGTACAGAAAAACTTGGGCTCATAAAGCTCGATTCAGAGCAAACGGGAGTGCTTCGCGATTTTGCGTCCATTAGCATGCGGACAGAGCTGCTCAATAAGGATCGTAGCGAAGTGGTTCGCATGATTAAGGCAGAAAGGAAATTAGAACACAGTGGATCAACTCTCGAGGAGCTGAATAAGCTCGAAGATTATATTGATTCTGCGATTGTCAAAGGAAAAGCAATGCTCAAAGAACGCACGGAAGCCCTTACAGAAATCGGAATCGAACCGTCACAGTATAACCTTGGAACAAAAAAAGGGCTTGAGGCGATGTATCTTGAAGTTCCTGGCTCTACACCTGATCCAAAATTTCTCAAAAAAGATTTCGCTTATACAAAAACACTGGCACGGCTCCGAGAAGAAAAAGAACCGATTGCACGTGAAGGACATCGTGACCTTGAACGAACAGGAATTCAGATCATCGATGAGCGTTTCCCAGACGGAAATGTTCCGCGTGGAAAGGAACTCGATGGTTACGATATTCCTCGACCACAAGCCGATATCGACTGGGATCGTGGAATTGAAATTACTGATAAAATTGCACACGTCGACAATGCCCCTGATCTTCCTGCAGGAGCAGATAATGACTCAAATATCGATACCATGGTCCGTAATAAAACACTCGTCCCTGCACGCGATGGAATGTCAGGTGAAACGACATATTTTAAACCTCTCAAACGTGTTAATCGTGACCCTGAAGGGAACGTACTTCAAACGAGCACACACCATGAGAACGGTCGGGATGGATTTATCATGGAGAATGACGAAGATCGTCCGACCGTATGGAAATGGATCAAACAATCTCCTGTTGCGAAAAAAATTGGAAGATATGCCGCAGTTATTCTCGCGGGGTTAGGATTAGCGAAAGGGATCGACGAAATGAGACATCAAGATAATGTTGTTCAGCCCTCTGCAAGCAGTGAGGTCGCTCCTCGTGAATCCGTTCAGTACAAACGCGCATCGATCGAGTCGCGGTTGAACGAACCTGTTCAGTCACCATCTGCGGAAGTAACGAAAACAACTCCTGCTGCTCCTGAAGTTTCGAAAATGAAAACCCGTACTCCTGATTCTGGAAAAATCAAGGAAGCATATCCAGGAGAAGCAGGGGACATCGCCATTGAGAAACTTCGAAGTTTTGACTTTTACGGAGGAGAGCGTCTAAAACTAGAACATGCCATTGCGGCAGTGAACACGAAACACGAAAATCTAAAGGCGGCTCTCAAAATTTTGGATGGAGTTCAGGGAAAAGAAGAGTATAATAATATGGAAGCGGCAGAACAACGTACTCTTCTTGAGGAGAAACTCGCAGACTTTAAGATTATGCGTATGGCGCTCGATCCAAAACACAATCCTGGGATTGAAACCAGCAAACGTGTTGACCTTCAAAAACGTCTCGAAGATGCTCGTAGTCATATCGAATTGATGCGTACGATCCGCGATCTCCAAATCCCAATGGAACCAAGCTCATGGGAAACAGTGCCTGACGCTCCTATCGATCTCAATGTGAGCAGTCGATAAACAAAATACCCTTCGCCTAAGCGGAGGGTATTTTTGCCGTTTCGATGGCACGTGCAATCAATTCGGACGGTGAAATGATGAGATCGGTTTCGGATCCGAACACGTTTACTTTGTAATCTCCTCCTTCGGCTTCCTTGGCACCAATAACGAGCGTCCATGGAATTTTCATCATGGCGGAAGCGCGAATTTTTTTACCGACTTTTTCGTTTGACATGTCGAGCTCGACACGCAACCCTGCTTCGACAAGCTCAGCACGTAAAGACTCTGCGAATGGGATGAATGCTTCGCTGACCGTGGCGAGACGGATTTGAACGGGAGCGAGCCACATCGGGAATGCACCGGCGAAATGTTCGATGAGAATCCCGAGGAATCGTTCTGTCGATCCGAGAATCGCTCGGTGAATAACAACCGGTCGCTGACGTTCGCCTTCGGCAGGAATATATTCGAGATCAAAGCGCTCCGGAAGATTCATGTCGAGCTGGATCGTTGAAAGTTGCCATTCACGACCAATCGCGTCTTTTGCCATGAAGTCGAGCTTTGGGCCATAGAACGCCGCTTCTCCGACACCAACTTTGTGCGACCACCCGCGCGTTTC
>CAYYFM010000045.1:0-8832 GCA_964471375.1 uncultured Gammaproteobacteria bacterium | reverse complement strand
CATCCGGCACCATCCCGTCCAAAATTGGGCTCCGACTTTGAGATAAGTCTTCAACATATCTACGGATATGCTTCAGACTTTTCTCTTCGTCTCGCCTCAATTTTGAACGGGCTATGCCGAAGCGTTAATTAAAGATGGTATAAACACAAAATCCGACCACCTCTGGTCGGATATTTTAATTCTATGAATGGTCGCAGACCATGAGCGACGAATCTAATGGTCGCAGACCATGAGCGACGAATCTAATGAGGAGTCGAATGGTGCTCCGAGAGGGACTCGAACCCCCAACCGAGTGCTTAGAACGCACCTGCTCTATCCAATTGAGCTATCGGAGCATATATCAAACAATCTGAAACGGTGATACTATACTACCGTGTGAGGAGGAAATTTCCAACTATTACTTGGCAAGACCGAATTTTTCGGATGGTCTTTTTAGAAGCAACGACGGTCGTTGTGTGGCTTTTTGGGATTGTTCTTGTTGCTTGGCAAAAGCCAGCAATCCATACGCTCAGTGCATCTTCACCACATGTCATCGCCGATCCATACTCTTGGATCTTTGCATTTGCCACCGCGCTCACCGTGATCATCATCTGTTATCAACGCAAATGGTTTGGAAACCTAATTGCCATTACTCTTGGAGCGTTGTTGATCAGTGGCCTTCTGTTATTTGTCGGAAACTTATTTGCACTTATTATCGCCATCGGATTTGTCTGGTTCGAACGCACACACCGTACCTATCTTTCTAACAACGCTCTTTTATTAACAGCTATTCTTTTTGGCACACTCCCAATCGTCGCGCGTCTAGACATTAACACAGTCATTCTCGCTCTTGCCGCTCTTAGTCTCTATGATGTCTTAGGAGTATTCGCCTCCCGTCTCATCCCAACACTCGCCTTGGGAGCTGTAACTTCCTACATTCCACTATTACTTCTCGAACCAAAACCAAACGTTTCTTGGAAGTCCGCGCCAACACTCACAAACACATCTGCTATCATCGGTAGCGGTGATATTTTTCTTCCCGCGATCATGATTGGAGTCGTAACATTCACTTCTGGAATCCCATCTGGCCTTATCACATTATTTGGCGCAACCATCGGATGGGTTTTGAACACACTTCTTGCCACAATCATCAAAACTGGAATCCCAGCTCTCCCTCTTCTTTCCGCCGGAATGATCATCGCCTACCAGCTCTTTTCCTAAGGAGCCACAGGAACCAGAAGAGTCATAGGATAAGGAAATAATTTTCCTCCACCTTTGGCTCCTATGGCCCATTTGGCTCATGTGACTCATCTATTCCCTATTGAGGTCCCTAGGGATTTTAGTCCCGTCCCGCACCATGAAACTTCTTGTGCACCTCTTTCAAATGTTGATTGGTCACGTGCGTATAAACCTGAGTCGTCATAATGGAAGCATGACCGAGCATCGATTGAACCGACCGAATATCTGCACCATTCATGAGTAAATCGGTTGCAAAGGTGTGACGTAGCGTGTGTGGAGTAATACGTTTTGTAATTCCAGCTGCCTTCGCATAACGCAGAACGAGACGTTGAATAGAACGTGGGGTAAGGCCGCCAGACGGCCCAAGTGGCCCAGTTCCTCGTCTAAGTTTGGCGCGATCGTGTGAGATGAACAAGAATGATGACGCGTCTCGTCTCGCTGATAAATACGCTCGAATTGCCTCTTTTGCTGCATCAGACAAAAACACGATACGAACTTTGTCTCCTTTGCCACGAACGGTAAACTCTTCACGTTTTAGATTCACCCCGTCGATTTTCAAATTTGAAATTTCTGAAACACGCAACCCAGTTGAAAAAAGCAGTTCCAAAATCGCTTTATCTCGAAGTGCAACAACTCCTTCGCTTTCACGCGACGGAACAGCAAGAATGCGAGCGAGTTCATCCTGTTCTAAAAATGCAACGATGCGTGAAGGAGCTTTTGTGAGTTCGATCTGTTCCGCCGGAAGCGATTTGATATCGTGACGAGATAAATATTTCAAAAACGAACGCAACGCGACGAGATGATAATTCTGCGTCGATTTTTTTATCAACTCTTCCTCGCGTCCTGCAAGTGCTCGATTTAACCAAAGGCGATATCGATGAACAAGCTCACGAGTAATGAGCGAAGGTTTCGGTTGCTTTGCCCACTTCGCAAATCGACGCAAATAAAAATCATAGTTCGCGATCGTACGAGGCGATCGACCACGATCAACTTCAAGATATTCTAAAAAGTCTGTTATCCTCCTTTCAAGTTCTGTCATAGATTCGCGGGTTCGACAAGCTCACTATAGGCAAGCTCACGACAAGTAGCGTCACCATTATAACCTATGCTACTATATGGCGGCTATGCTATGGCCTTATCGCCTCATCATTTGTACGATCGTCGCCACCAGTATTTTTGTTGCAATTCTGTCAGGTTGTCAGACGTCCGATCAAGCCATTTCGGACGGAGGCTTCTGCTCTGAAACACAAATCACAGCATTTATTCCATCTTTTGACGCAGACCAAGCAACGATCCCAGATATCCGCCCACTTCTCGTTCTGTTCCTGATCGTATTTGTAGCCATCTGGATCACAAAAAACTGGACAATCATCCTACCGAATCCTATTCCCTGTCCCATCAGATCATACAGACCATCAAGGTCAACTCCGTTCGTCCGTCAAACTTTTCTCCCCTATCTGTTTGCAACCCGAGATCCTTAAGTTACGCATAAATTCTAAATTCGAAACATCAAATACGAAATAAATTTAAATCTGAAATTCAAACCCCAACTACCAACTACTAACCCCCCCCCCAACTACTTTTCTCTATGGACACTATCAATCAAACACCGCATATTCCACATCAACCATCTCACATCCCAACCCACACCACTTCCAACCTATCCTCCCAACCATCCAAAAAACTCTTCGACATGATCCCATCTAAAACAGCGTTCTGGATCGGTTTCGCGACGGCTATCCTCTCACTTTGTACGGTTGGATTTATTGTCCTTGGATCATGTTTGCTGAATAGTAACTGCTCATTTCCAAGTGGAGATAGTACAGACGACGCCGTCGCAGCTGCACCATCAGCAGCAGCAGCACCAACTGCGGCGCAACAGGCAGCTGCAGCTGCTGCAGCCAAAACAACCATTGATGTTTCAAAGATCGCTGTGGTAGATAAAGAAGACCACATCCGCGGCGATGCAGATGCGGAAATCACTATGATTGAATATTCCGATTTCCAATGCCCATTTTGTGACCGATTCCATCCAACAGCAAAGCAGGTCGCGGAAGAATACAAAGGTAAGGTGCGTTGGATCTATCGCCACTTCCCACTCTCCTTCCATGATGAGGCAATAAATGCTGCGGAAGCTTCTGAGTGTGCTGGTGAACAAAATAAATTCTGGGAATATGGAGACAAATTGTTTGAAAACCAATCCGATCTCGGTGCCGTTCTCTACAAAAAACTTGCAACAGACCTTGGGCTAAATGTTTCTCAGTTTGAAACATGCATGTCATCCGACAAATACCTCGCACACATTTCAACGGACGAATCCGAAGGAGCCTCTGCAGGTGTGACAGGAACCCCAGGCATATTTATCTTCAAAACCGACGCAAAAGGAACCGACCAAGCGATCATCATCAAAGGTGCTCAATCCGCATCAGCTCTCAAATCTGCAATCGATTCTTTGTTGAAATAATCTTTCTGCCCCAACTACCAACTACTAACCCCCCAACTACCCCTCCTATGACCTGTCCTGCTTGCGGAACATCCATGACATTCGACCACGAAAAATCAAAATATACTGAGGAAGACGTAACCTATCGTGTTTACGTCTACGTCTGTTCCACCGACAACAACTGGATTACGCATGAAGAGCCACAGGAATCCAACGAGGACTAAAAATCACCCGCGTTTAGCGAGTGAGAGAGGCTTGGCGTGCTATGAAGTCCATCGGGGCGTATTCGATAACGAGTCGACCATCTGCGGTCGGCTCGTTTTGTTTGACGAGCGCGGGCGCGTGCTGGTCGGAAAAGTATGTGCGCCACGTAAAAGAACAGAAAAAGGAAAGGCACCAGAGAGGAAGTTCTCTGGTGCCAAGATCCTATGACTCATCAAAGAGCCAAGGGTATAATTCACACACTGCTTCTTGGACACGATGTCGGACCTCGATTGGATTCCCCGACTGACCTCCAATGAGCTTTCTAAACATCCGTGCCGTTTCACCGTCCCGATTCACCAGAATCGGATACTGCTTCGCGCCGTTTCCGATGCTCATGCAGATGACCGAACCCTGCTCCTCAAGACCGGGAATATGCCCTGCACATTCAAGATCATGCAGTGCTGTCTGTTGCTTCATCGCACACATGAGATTAAACGAAAGAGGGCGTGGCAAGATGGTACACGTTTGCACTGGCCATACCACTTTTTCCTCAGCCATCACCTCGAACGCAAGAGTTTTTAGTCTCGCTTCCGTGAAAATCACTTGATGGCCACTCAAGATGTCATGGCGGCTCAGACGACTCTTGGTGTCGCGACCGTTTACTCGCGCTCGAGTTTCTACCGTGCGATGAAAAGCGGAGAAATTCGGAACAGCGATTGAGATGCGACCCGTAGGATTCAACCGACGAACAGACTCTCGGAGAAGGTCTTTTGCCTGCTTTTCATCATGCTCAAGTACGAAGTGCAAGAGGATGGTATCAAAATTGTTACTACACTCAGAAAAGCCTTCAAAAAGAGCAACTTTTTTTTGTTGAGCGATCCGTTTCACACGTTTTGTTAACAGTCCCGGTTCCACAGCCTCGATCCCAGCCTCGGGAAAGATTTCGCGTACCATCACTGAACCGATCAACGTCCCGCCACCAATGTCGAGCACACTCTTACATCGGAATTCTGCGTTTAGGCCATTTGTCCGAAAAACCGCAGAACGCTCAATCTGCCGCATGACTGCCTGACGTAGGAGCATATTCCGCTGGTCGCGCAGCTTTCCACAGAAGTTCAGCTTCTCTTTGTCGATCAATACCAACAAACCACCATTGTCATCCATGGCAGCCTCGTTGGCCATGGCAAGCCACACACCCATGCAAAGCTGTCGAAAGGCGCGTACATCATCTACAGAACCGTCTAGGAACTGAGCAATCCGAGCAGCCGCATTAGGCTCTTCGCAGAGCCTACGGAACAGCGTTCTGTTTGAGATTACTTCACGGATCGTTCTGTTCCCCTCCTCGAGGAGAGCCGAACCGGCGATCTTTTCGAGAATACGACTTCGCGTTTCCAAGTTTGCCTCCTTATGAAGAATTCTTGTTCTTAACCGGACTATTCCGATCTTGAACAAGAAAGTATAGCATAAAACTATATTTTTGTCAATCAATTTTGATGACAATAAATATTCATTACACACGAGGATATTTTTACGTTTTGTGATAGAATTTCTTAGTATGAACATACAAAAATCCCTAGAGGAGTTGGGATTAAATAAGAATGAGTCAACCGTGTATCTCGGACTATTGCCTCTTGGTAGGGTAACAGCTGGACCACTTGTTCGAAATACCAAACTACATCGGCAAATCGTCTACCAATCCTTAGAACGTCTTAAAGAAATCGGTCTTGTAACCGTTGTATTAAAACAACGACGACAACATTTTCAGGCTTGCTCCCCGCGCAATCTCACCGCATTTGTCGAACGAAAGAGTGAGATTGCTGATAAATTATTACCCATACTTCTTGCCTTACAAGCAAAATCAAATGATCGGCTTGAAGTGAGAGTATTAAATGGCCAAAAAGGATTCTTTGACAATCTCCAAGGCATCATCGAATCCGCTGCTCGAACCGATAAGGCCATCCGAATCATTGGAGGTGCAAAAGATAGCGATTTTTACGCAGTCCTTGGTGATCTTTATGATGACTATATTCGACTTCTGAGAAAATACGGGGTCAAGAAACAACTTATCGCTCCAGAAAACTTTTCTAAGGAATTCAAGAAAAAGTTTGTGAATGAAAAAGGAAGCGTATTGCGGACACTGGCATCCGGATTGAGCTCACCAACGTATACGAGAATAACGCCTGAGATGGTTAGTATTGAAATTTACAGTGAAGAGCCTACGGTGATTCAAATTTATAACAAAGCAACTGCACGGGGATATTTAGACCATTTTGAATTACTTTGGAACCAGAGCAAACCCTACTAAATAGGCCATGCTCTGACACTATGCCTTACGAAGTTTTATCGCTTTAGCCCAGTAAAAATCACCCGCGTTTAGCGAGTGAGAGAGGCTTGGCGTGCTATGAAGTCCATCGGGACGTATTCGATGACGAGTCGACCATCTGCGGTCGGCTCGTTTTGTTTGACAAGCGCGGGTGCGCGCTGGTCGGAAAAGTATGTGCGCGTTACTCCGTCAAAACAGGAGAGCACGATATTTGACTCATGGTCTGTCACAACATCGACAATCAGATGTGGACAATCGTTTGGAACCGCGAGTACCACGGTTTGTGACGACTTGGTTGGTCCCGCAGACAGTGGTGGTTCAGGACGATCAACTTCTGATGTCTGACAGCTGAGAAAAAGCAGAATCATGACTCCTCCTCCTTATTCTTCTTCAACGACGAGGTTGAGATCCATGGAACCGATGGAATCTACATCGATCGCGAGTGCTGAGAAATCACCCGAGAAGGAACCGACGATCTGAAAGGTGAAAAATTCGACCGTAAGCGCGCAGGTGAGGTCGGTTCCGTCGACCGTCACACCTTCAATCGTGTTCTCATCATCTTCGATCTTGATTCCATGAATGATGATTGCGCCATCGATTTCGATATCAGCCCAGAGTTCGTGATTGTGATCAAAGAATCGCACTTCAAACGTGGTATCCGAGTCGGGGATCGAAACCCCATCGTCTGGCTCTCCGTCTGCCGGAAACCCGCGATAGGTCCCTTCGACCATGTCGATCGTCAACCCGCGTGATGAACAAGAAACAAGAAGCAGAAAAAGCGCGTGCATCCCACACCCCCATCGAGCTAAGCTCGACTATGTTGTTTCTGCCTCCTCCATCTTTATCATAGCACATATCAAAATCTATTCAGAGTAGTTTTAAAATTCAAAACTCCACCCAAATATCCATTAGTCGTCGTAAATCCGATCGATTCCATCCTGTCTTCAGTAATCCTGCATATGACGCACAAACTGCTTGAAAACGATTGCGTGTACGTACTCCATCAAGAAAACCCATAACTGTGGAATCAATATTCGACCATATCCGCTTTCTTGTTGTCGGTCGCAGAACCCGATACCACGGATACAATACATGTCCAAGCCAGTCGATCCCATGTTGATAAGGTCGGATCAGACACTTTCGAGGATGTAACTCAATCCGGAGGGAGTGTTGGACAAACAATCTAATCGAATTCAGATAATTTTGTAACTGAACTCGATTCGTCGACGCAATAAGAAAATCGTCTGAATATCTAAGATACAGAGCTGATCGTAGTTGTTCCTTGATATAATGATCAAGTGGATCTAAATAGATGTTTGCGAATAATTGGCTTGTCAGATTTCCAAGAGGAACACCAGGCGAAAAACTCTCAATAATTCCAGCGATGAGGTGAACCGTCTGTGGATCTGAAATACGACATGCAATCAGAAAGGACAGTACATCGTGATCCAAGCTCCCAAAACATTTTCGAATGTCACATTTCAAAACCCAAAGTTTTCGTTTTCCATTATGGGATGCTCGTTCGAGGAGTCTGTGTCCTCGAATAACCGCTGCTGTGGTTCCTTTTCCCCTCCGACAAGACCAACTGTCAAAAACGAATCCTTGATCAAAGAATGGTTCAATCACTCGAACGATCGCATGATGCACAATCCGATCCTCCACAGAAGCCTTATGAATCTCACGAGGTTTTGGATCACAGACAGTCATACGAGTATACTCTCCATGGGTCCATTCACCTGATTGTAGTCGGTCGTACAAATCGAACAAATGACGTTCAATATCTCTACCGTAAATCTGGACATCCTGGCGATTGCGTTTTCCTTTAAGAAACTTCTTCCAGGCTGCAAACAAATTTTCTATCGAAATAATTTTTTCAAATAAAAAATCACTATGTCTACCCCCCCCCCGCCATGTTCCGTTGTTCTATCGAATCTATGACTTGCTTGTTTGGTGGCATGTTCATACAAAGCGGTTTCCAAAACCTGATCGCTATACGATTTCAAAACGTGTATTTGAATTATTACTCGAAGCTCTTACATGCTTAATGAAGGTTGAATTTCTTTCAGTAGGGATAGATAAGGCGATGCTATTAGAACGGGTTATCGCACCAAATGTCGACACAGCAAAAATTTTGGTACGTCTTGCACATGACATTGAACTGATGGACATGAAGTCGTACCTTCGTGCTGAAGACGAATTAAACCAAATCGGTAAAATGCTTGGTGCATGGATGAAGAACGCGAATCAAGCCAAAAGCCCTCGATGAGGGCTTTTGCTTTTTGATACCTGTACTTCGGACAAAGAGCACACCCAGGGAACCATTCTCATTCTCAGGATTCCACCTGTTCACGTTCACGCCATCTGCGTCCGCGTTACCGACGTTCACGAGGTTCCCGTCAGAGTTGCGTCTTTTCCTGTTGCCTAACCAAAACTCAGGAGGCAAGTTGAAAACAATTCACCTCTTACAGAACAAAACAACAGGAAGCAGTACAGATCAATGTTGTTTGCAGGTAAACCAATCCACACATGGTGGTGATTCTAGTAACCCACAGAATTATTTTACGACTAAGGAACCAAGGTTACAAGATCTAAGTGACCGGATTGATCTGAAACTGACGGACAAAGAGCACACCCAGGGAACCAT
>CAYYFM010000044.1:0-9324 GCA_964471375.1 uncultured Gammaproteobacteria bacterium | reverse complement strand
CTGGTCGAGGTGGGGGTTGATGCAGAATCTGTCGTTGCGGCTGCCGCGCTCGTCGTATTGCCTGCACACGTATCATTCGCCCACAATCCACGTTTGTTGGCCTCTGCATCGGCCTGCGCGGCCTTAAACTCCGTCTGATATTTGTAGGCCGTGTGGTAGGTGTACTCGTTGGCGTAGCCGTCGTGAATGAGCAGCTTGTTGAAGTTGGTGCCGTCGGACAGGATCACGTAACGGAGCTCACGGCCGTATTTGTCGAGGTCGCCTTGTGACGCATCAGCCTCGAGCGTCACGGTTTGATTGAGAAGAGTCTTCGTCGTGAACGCCGAGGCCTCCTTGCCGAAACATTGGACCGTCTTGCGTGGGTCTTTTGTTTCCGGAGTGTCCACGCCGATGAGGCGCAACCGCTTCACCTCCCCGTTTATCGACACATCGACTGTATCGCCGTCGACGACATTGGTGACGGTGTAACCCTGTGTTGTGATGCCTGTAGGGGAAGTTGCTACAGATACTTGATCAGTGACCGGCGCGGCCGCGTTAGCCGTGGTGGCATCCTCCGTTTTCGCTTCAGTCACGACAACTGAATCGACAACCGGGGGAGGAGCGGTAATGCCGAATGCTACGAAACATACGAACGAGACGGAGCCGAGGATAGCGGCTTGTTTCCAACGGCTAGAGGTTCGTAAGAGTTTGGCAAACGTCTTCGGTCTGACGGCGGCGATGATTGCTGAGATGAACGTTCCTAAAAAGAGTAACGCAAAAAATGTGTCCATAGTTGGTGCCTTGGTTGGATTTATTGCTGGGCACCGGATAGCACAAAGCCCGCCGCCAGCATTGTGGATTGCTCCACCATGACCCTTTCGGGCCATGACCAACCAAGGCTTTGCTGAACGACGGGTTCAGTGCCTTGGTTGGTTAAAATGCCATGCCCCGGATGGAAATCCCGAGGTTTAGGCTATTAAATTGTGCCTAGATTGTATCGCAAACACAGAAACTACTCAACCACCACTGATCTCTTGTGGCGTAAAGTGCTTAAGTTTGTTGAGTAAGTATTTCGTGTAAATAGAAACCGCACCCCTCCAAAGTGCGATTCCGTGTTGAATCGTTGGATGAGTGCGGAAGTTGTCGCTACAGGTCACGACGGATAGTCGTCGACGGACGGGGAGCGGGAGTGATCCCCGAGCAGGCCTCAATGCGGGTGACCTGATCGCGAAGCGCCTCCTCCCGGCTGACGCACATGTCGCTCTCGGTCGTACCCGATCCCCACGAGCAGATCTCCTCGGAGCCATCGGCCTTGGCAGAGCAGACCCGTCCGCCATTGATCTTGACGACGTATCCGCCACAGGTCTTCGACCCCGTGATCTGCGGGTAGAGGAAGATCACCTGATCGGTCAGACGGCTGACCTCGGCGGCACCGCTCGGCCCGACTGCGTGGCAGGCCATGGTCGGTACTTCCCGCTCCTCAACTTGCGAGACGCGGGGAACCACGGCGGTCGTGGGCTCCGCGGCGAGGGCGGTGGTAGCGAGAAGAAGAACGGAAAACAGGAAACAGGTACGCATGTAGACCTCTTGAGTGAGAAGGATGAGTGGTGAACTAGTTGCTGCCCATCATGAACGCGCCGTAGACGACGAGGAGCACGGCGGTGAACATGACGTTGAGGCGCTCCCCCCGTCCGTAGGCCGAGTGCCAGCCATCACGGTTGATGTGGATGATGGCCACAAACACGGTCAAGAGAAACGAGAAGCCGAGGATGTAGAGAAAGCCGAACATTTACCCTCCTTTGGGTTTGCGAGGGGTAGCTGGAAGCCCCCACTCGACGAAATAAAATACCATAAAATAGACCTTTTGTCAATGATGACGGGCTGATTTTTGTCTAATATAAAACGAAAACCCCGCCACACCAGCGAAGTCATCCATCGCCCGCTGGGGGCGAATGGGGTTTTCGTGGGTTGCGGGGACGTGTGCCGTGCTGACGACGGCGTAGAAGGTCAGCTCGTGATGAAATACTTGTCGCCGAAGTCCTGCCACGGGAGAACGACGCGGCCCGTGTAGGGTTGCTCTCCGTGAAGGTTCAGGGTGAAGACGAGCTCGGCCTCATCGTCATCCCCCTCCTTCGAGACCTCGAAGTCTGCTTCCTCCCAGCCGTGCTGGATGCAGCACTCGAGGAGGTGCTCGAACATCATCTTGCCGAGGGTGTCGAGGCTGCAGTCGTGGAAGGTGATGAAGGACATGACGTCCACGGGGCGGTTGCCGAGGGGGAGCATCTCCTTGTTGACGCAGAGGTCAAACTCGTGAGCGTCCTCCCAGAGCGTTTCCACGCGCTCCGCGTCGTATGCCGTCACTTCGAGCTTGAGGGTGTGACCGTCGCCATCCCCCGCGGGTTCGATGTAGATGCTGCAGATCACCCACTTCTGTGCACCCGTGATGCCGTTCCCGAACTTGGGGAGGAAACGGGGATTGCCGTGGTAGTCGATTGGCAGACGCAGTGTCTGCTCTTCTTCGGGTTGCTCGTCCATGCACACCTCCTTTGAAACGGGTGAAGGACGAGTTATTCAACCACATCCGAGCATTTTCGTCAATGAAAACCGTTACTCCCCGAGTTCAAGTTCCAAAGCATCACTTCCTTCCCTCAGTTCCTTTGGTCGTGACCCCCCAACCAGAAGAAGCAGGCGAGCCAACACTTGATGCCTACTTGAACCAATTTGGTTTTGTTAGGGAATACAAAAATCTGCAAGACAGATATTCTCTCTGACGCTACTGACGGTATTTCTGGGAGAAACTATCAGGCCAGGTAGTTGAGCGGGTGTTTGGTCATTTCTGCACGGAGGTGCTCGACGGATGCCGATAGGTAGATTGTCGTCGTCTTGATGTCATTGTGGCCCATCATTTTTGACAGCGAATAGATGTCACAGCCGCCCTCGATCATGAGGGTAGCGAAGGTATGACGGAGCATGTGCGGGTAGAAAGGCGTTCCTGTGGCCTGAATGACCCTTTCTATCAACCGTTTCAATCCTGAGCCTGTAAACCCACAATCACGATTAAGGGATGCGAAAAACTCAGGGCATGTTTTGCCAAGTCGCTCCCGTTCGGCGAGGTAGCGAAGCAAGATTGATTTTAGCGGGTACGGCATCGGGACGACGCGATCCTTGTTTCCCTTACCCTGTCGTACGCAGATAATCAGATTGTCCAAATCAACGTCGGCGCAGGTGAGATGGAGAAGCTCATGTTTGCGTAGACCGCAGTACAGAAATGTGGCAAACACGGCATGATTGCGGAACCGCAGGAAGGTGTAATCGTATTTAAGGTTGGCAGCCGCTTCGAGAAGATCCATCGCCTGTTGTCGTGAGAGCCTCGTGGGAAGCTTTTTCTCCAGTCGTGGTTTTTCAATCCCGCTGAACGGATTTGTTGCCGCCACCCCGTTCTTCACGATCCATGCATGAAATACGTTCAGACGCTTGTGGTGTGTAATAAACGTGGACGGCTTCCATTGGTGTTGTGACCTCCCCCAGAAGAAAAACTGCTGAGCCAAAATTGGGGAGACCTGATTTGGGTGTTCAATATCTGGGAGCGCCTTGTGGAAGGTACGAAACGTCTCCTTGTAACTCTTCACGGTCGTCGAACGGTAGTTCCTGATCGATGTCAGGTAGTCACAAAACGTAGCCTCGAGGTCTCGTAACGTCGTCATACACATTTTCATTATCCTGTGTCGCGACCGAGCCCCCCACACACCACAAACGTCAACGCCCCACAAAATCAAGAAATTGACGCTGTGGGGCGTGGAGCCGTTGATCGGGATTGAACCGATGACCTCATCCTTCTCTTTCACCTCCGTTTCCCATAAAGGGCACGTATCGGAGGGCTAGACTGTATCTTGAGCATGTCTTTCGACGAAGCTCCCCTTGTCAGTCGTTCGGGCGGACTCTTTCGAGTTACCGCCACGGTCTTAACCTCGTGCAGGTCTTTAACCGTAATTCGGGATTCGCGTGGGGATTTCTCCCCTCGTGGGCAAGCCCTGTTCGGGCCACCATGGATGCGCTCTACCAACTGAGCTACAACGGCGTGATTGGTGTCAGATAGGCCACATCCGTTCTGGATGCACCCATCGTCTTTTCAAAAGAACGATTTTGTCGCTTAGCTCAGCCGATACATCGCATCGTGGCATGGGCCACTTCCTTACCATGGCGACGCTCTACCAACTGAGCTATGACGGCGGGATTGCGGCGGCAACTATACCAGAGGCTCGTCTGGCTGTGAAGGCTCGCCTGTGAGTTCTTTTATTCGCTCTTCGAACTCGGGGATTTTTTGGTTTTCTGGGTTGGCTTCTTTCAGAAGAGCGAGGCCTTTCTGTGCATCCTCGCTTGATTGCGACGCGAGGGCGGATTCGATGTAGCGATCTAAAAACTTTGGACTGGTCGGACGTAACGCAACGACTTTGCGTAAATATTCCGTTGCCTTCCGTTCGTTCCCATCGTCTTGCTCAACTTCAGACAAACTCATGTACACGCTTGGGTCTTCCGGTGACAGTCGCAATGTAAACAACAACGTTTCACGCGCTTGACTCAACTGCTTGTTTAGCAAATATAAATTTCCAAGCCCTTCGTACGCTTTTACATGTTTTGGATTGTGACTGATAATTTCAATGTAACGCTTTTCTGCGGGAATATATTCCTCTTGTCGTACAAGATCATCTGCTTCATCAAGGAGTCGCTTCACGGTTTCCGGATTAATCGCGTGCGCGCCGTCTGGTGCGGCATGTTTGAGTTTTTGATAATACTGTTCCATGGCATACAACTTTTGTACAGCACGCCGTCCTGTTTTTGAAACACTTGTCACAGCCTGACGGGCAACTTTTGCGGCGACACCAAGTTTTTGCGCTCCAATCCGCTCAAACTTTTGTAAAATAATTTGCTCCTTAATCCGTTTCACACGCTCCGTTGGAATCGACTCAGTGTCGATCATACGAAGCTGTGAAATTTTAAGAACAAGCACGCCCACGATAGTGGCAAGCGAACCAATCAAGACAAGAAGAGAGAGTGAAAACCACATAGTTAGGCTCGTGCTTCAATAACAGTGATCGCGGCTTGGAGAACCTTTGTGAATTCAGAAAGTTTTACAGACGCGCCTCCAACGAGAAGTCCATCGACTTCATCCTCGCGTAAAAATGAATAGGCATTCTCTCCGTCAACACTTCCACCGTACAAAATAGAAACTTGGGATGATTTAATTCCTGGTAACAAATCTGGAACAACCGACCGAATAAACGCATGCATTGAAACAGCATCTGATGGTTCCGCTGCGACTCCTGTCCCGATCGCCCAGACCGGTTCATACGCAATCAGAATCCGCTCTTTATGCCGTAGATGGAGACCCTTCAAAGCCCCACGCAGCTGTCTTGCCACTTCCTCTTTTGCCTTTCCATCCTCTCTTGCCTCCTTCGCCTCCCCAACACAAACAATCGGCACTAATCCCACCGCTAATGCATGAATCAACTTCTTATTCACCATCTCATCTGTTTCTCCAAATAAATTCCGTCGTTCCGAATGTCCGATCAACACATGTGTCACCCCAACCTCCAAGAGCATTCGAGAAGAAATCTCTCCCGTAAACGCTCCATGGTCTTCAAAATGCACATTCTGCGCCCCAAGAAACACATGGCTATGCGCAATAATCTTTCGGACTTCCCCAAGCGCCATAAACGACGGACACACAACCACCTCCGGCAACATTTTTTTTCCACGCAATGCCAAAAGAACTCCGCGAACCAAAGCGACGGATTCACGTGTTCCAACGTTCATTTTCCAGTTGCCAATGATTGTTTTCATAATCCTAAATTCTAATCCCTATATCCTCCTTATAGCCCTGCTGCCTTCAGGAACGTTTTTCCATCCTTGAACGGCCCGATCGCTGCTACCGACATGCGTTTCAAATCCAAAATCTCTTTCGCCACCTTTTTTACCTCGCTTGCTGTCACCGCGTCAATCTCTGCCATGCGCTCTTCTGGAGTTTTTGCTTTATCTAAAATCAATTCCTGACGTGCATACCAATCTGCGCGATTACTTGATTCCTCAAGCTTGAGCAAAATGCGTCCGCGAAAATTATCCTTCGCTTCTTTGAGCTCACGAGCGGTCACGCCAGATTTTTTTACTTTGTCGAGTTCTTGCAAAATCGTTTTCACCGCTAACTTCAAACGAGATTTATCAAGACCAGATCGAATCTGAAACACCCCAACATCATCGTAGGAAGAATTTTCTGCACGGACGAAATAGCACAATCCTTTTCGTTCACGGACAGAAATAAAAAGGCGTGACGACATCGTCCCTCCAAGAATCGTGGAGAGAAGAGCGACCGCCGCATTGCGTTTATCACGTGCACCAAAAGAGGGAAACCCAAGCGCGACCTGCAACTGTTCAACGGGTTTATCCTGCACCACACAAGGAACAACCGCATGAGGAGCACGATGTGTGTGAGGCACAAACGAAGCTGGTTCTGACTTCGCCTTAACAGCTCCGAATGTTTTTTTAATCAACGCGAGTGTTTGTTTATTCACCTTCCCTGCAACACCAATGACGATTCGGGACGGAGCATAATACGCATCGCGAAATTCAATCACCTGATCGCGCGTCATGGTGCGCATCGTCTGCGGTGACCCCGCAATATCCCAGCCAAGCGTCGAACCATCAAACATGATCTGCTCAAGCAATTCTTCTACGTGCATCATTGGATTGTCGTGATACATGTTGATCTCCTCAATGATGACCGAACGTTCACGATCCATTTCAACCGGATCATACTTCGAGTGAAACATCATGTCGTGAAGCATGTCAACCGCAAGTGGCAACTTCCCTGCTTCGATGGTGATGTAATAGCCTGTATAATCCTTCCCAGTAAACGCATTATACTCAGCTCCAACCGCATCAAGCCCACGCGAAATATCGAGCGTCGTTGGTCGACGTTTCGTTCCCTTAAACATCAGATGCTCAATGTAATGCGACGCACCGTTAATGGCAGGATATTCATAACGCGATCCAACTTTTACTAACACAAGCACCGTCGCTGCCTCTGTTCCAGAAAACGGCAGCATATGCACACGCATTCCATTGGAGAGAACGATTGGTTTTTTCATACAGAAGAGTCGTTAAGTCGTTGAGTCGTTGAGAGACTTTAAGAAGAAAGCTTCTAACTCCGTAATCTTTATTCGTTCTTGCTTCATCGTATCCCGATCACGGACGGTCACGGATTGATCGGTGAGCGTATCGAAATCAACCGTTACACAATAGGGTGTGCCGACTTCATCCTGTCGGCGATACCGTTTGCCGATCGATTGTGACGCGTGATGATCAACTCTCCATCGCTTCGACAAACGTCCCGCAAGCGGAAGAGAAATTGACGTCAATTCATCCTTCTTTGACAGTGGAAGAACAGCGATCTTCACGGGCGCTAAACGGTACGGAAATTTCATGACCACACGCACATCTTCACCTCCATCCGCGGTTGGAGCTTTTTCTTCGGTGTACGCAGACAAGAGGAGAGCAAGCAATGTGCGGTCAAGACCAAATGATGGCTCGATCACATGAGGAGTGAGCTTACGCTTGTTGTCATCCGGATCGGTATATTGCAAATTCTCCCCACTAAACTCCGCGTGCTGAGTTAAGTCGTAATCGGTACGATAGGCCGCGGCCGCACACAACTCTCCCCAACCCCACGGGAAGGCAAATTCAATGTCGGTTGTTCCTTTTGAATAGTGAGACAATTCATCGGGCGCATGATCACGAAAACGTAATTCATCAGCTTTCAATCCAACAACATCCGCCATAAACTTCCATGTATTCTTTTTCCAGTCTTCAAATAACGGTTCCCATGGAGTTGCTTCTGGATCGAAAAAATACTCGATTTCCATCTGTTCAAACTCGCGCGTGCGGAAGGTAAAATTTCCCGGAGTAATTTCGTTACGAAATGACTTCCCAATTTGCGCGATTCCAAACGGCAAACGCATAAGCTGGCTTTGCACCACGTTTTTAAAATTCACAAAAATACCCTGCGCGGTTTCTGGTCGCAGATAAATGTCTGCACCCTCACCATCAATCACACCCTGCTTCGTTTTAAACATGAGATTAAATCTCTTGGCCTCTGTCCAATCAATTTTCTTACAGGCCGGGCAAGCAATTTTTTCCAGAGTCATGCGTGGTTGCACATCCTCAAGTTTAATTCCTGCAACCAAATCAACACCGAGTTTATCTTCAAGCAATTTGTCTCCGCGAAACCGCTGATGACACGCCTTGCAATCCACAAGCGGATCTGTAAACGACCCAACATGCCCCGACGCCTCCCACACACGCGGATTCATTAAAATCGCCGCATCCAACCCAACCATATCCAACCGCTCATGCACAAACATCTTCCACCATGCCTGTTTCAAATTATTTTTCAACTCAACTCCCAAAGGACCATAATCCCAAGAATTCGCCAGCCCCCCATAAATTTCCGACCCCGGAAAAATAAAGCCACGCTGTTTGCAAAGAGCAACAATTTTTTCCATGGTAACGTGTTCTGGCATACATTCAGGAGTCGTTAAGTCGTTGAGTGATTAAGTCGTTTGTTTCACAACGATTTAACGACTCAATGACTCTTCATTTAAGGATATGACGTTGTAGTTCCGTAATGTGAGCATTCATTCCAATCGCGAGCCCGTTGAATCTCTTTGCTAACGTTTGATAGTCGACATCTGAAAGATATCTCAAATCGTGTGCTAACATTAGCTGATAGATGACTTCTTGAACAGATCCTCGAGCAACAATAATAAATCGAACTAAATCCTTCGCACTTCCTCTACCCATCCCTTCGGCAATATTAGTCGGAACTGAAGATGAGGATCGTCGTATCTGTGATATTAAACCGAATCGTTCATCTGGTGGCCAAATATTGGTAATCCGGTAAATTTCTAAGGTCAATGCGTGCGCCTCCTTCCATGTCCTTAAATCCTGAAACGAACGAACGTTTTCTACCATAATCACTAAACTCCTCAACGACTTAACGACCTAACGACTCAACGACTAAATGACTCAACGACTCAACGACTCTCCTAAACCGTCATAATCTCCTCTTCTTTTCGATCTGCAATCGATTCCACCAACTCCACAAACTCCTTCGTCAGCTTGTCAAACTCCTCGAGCATTTTGAATTTCACATCCTCCGCGATTTCATTTTCCTTCTCCTGTTTCATCACCACATCTCGACAGGATTCACGTACGCCACGCAAAGCAATTTTTGCCTCTTCACATTTTTCCTTCAAAATCTTCACCAATTTTTTCCGCGTTTCTTCCGTCATC
>CAYYFM010000043.1:0-10004 GCA_964471375.1 uncultured Gammaproteobacteria bacterium | reverse complement strand
TGGATTTTTGGAACAACAGATGGTGCAGAAGAAAACAAGGAAATTCCACGATCAGAAAGAATAATAGGGAGACCTTTATTGAATGATATATTTGAGGGTTTCAAAAATCACCAAGAGCGAAACAGGTTGATTGTTTTTGCAAGGAAACGTTGTGGATATTTGATCTCCGAAATTTCAAGACATCTCAACTTAGATCCTTCAACGGTAGGAAAAATTGCTCGATCACGAAGTTGATCTGAATTTAAAATTCCGGAATCCAGACCTGACCCCTTTTTGCTCAGACCTGACCCCTTTTTGCTTTAAAAAGGCAAAAAGCAAGACCTGACCCTTTTTTCTCTTTTTTCTTTCCTTCATTTCTGATAAGCTTACAAAAGCTCATTTGGAGGGCTTATGGAAGTTGTATTTGCAACTCTTTTGTTTTTTGCGATCATTGCGCTTGTCATTGTTTATTTCCTGATCAATTCGTTCCAGTTGAGGGAACAAAAAGTAACAGGAATCGTGCAGAAAACAATTCGTCTTCCTGTAGGACTATTTGGAACTGGTTTTTTGATGCTAGGCCCCGTGATCATTCCCGTCTCGTCGACCGGTAGTCGTTACCTTGTCTGGATTGAAGAATCATCGGGTCAATCGACGAAGTGTTATATAGTAGATTCGTCCCAGTTTGCTGTACTTGAACCCAGTAAACATGTCACGTTTTGTTTTCGTCAAGAACGTTTGACTAGGAGTCGTACCGTTGTTTCACTCGAGTTTTAACTTATGAGCCCATACTTGGGTTCTCTTTTTTATCAAAAATGACCACGTCTTAGGCAAGACGTGGTTGAGCGACACGATAGCCACCCGGATATTTGCGATAGTAGATGACCTGCATGGAGAGGCAGATCGTGAGCACGAGCTGTTCCTTACAGGGAAGAAGAAAAACATTCTGGTCATCCATGTACGCGATGGAAAGGATGAGTGAAAATGCGAGCAGGGCATAGAACAGGAGTGATGCACTTTCCGTATTTTTGGAATTGCGGAAGGCACGTGCTTGCATGGTCATGCCAATGAAGGTGACCGCGAGATTGGCGAGAATAACAGCGACTTCGAACGTGAAAAATTCTGACATGTGACACCTCTAGGATTGGAGTGAAAGTTGACTCTAACAGATCAGCAGAAACAACTATTCAACAAAATATGATACCACAAAATGATCGTTTTGTCAATAGTCTTTGGCTGGGTTTAGCGAAGAAATTTGAATTTATCCACACACCCTGTTTCTTCATGTAGACGTTTTTGTTAGACTTTGTTGGTGAGTGCGAGTGGACTGACTTTAAACTGACATGCACAACAAAGGATTCATGTCCCTTTGGATATGCTCTCCCGGGTTGCGATTGATACGTGCGATTTCCCGATGGATTTAGTTCTGTCGACTCGTAACGGTTGGTCGGTGACCACAACATGCCTAAGGACCGGAGCGAAAAACCGGATCGGGAGTGTCCCAAGGAGGGCATCGTGCAACAGTCAGATCAGGGTCTTTTCAACTATTCATTTGGTCCGGGAGGACTCAGTCCTCGCTCAGGCTCGATACCCATATCGTGCCCAACTGCCTACCATCCGTGGTGGAATCGTTGGGAACGGTTTTGGGACGAACAACCGAAGCGGGATCACTGGAGAATTCCGGTTCCAGACGCGTAGTCGTTTCACGAACCTGCCAGCGGACTCGAAAGAGAAGCGCAGCAGTAATCTATCCCTCACGTCGTTGAGTTCTCCTCCGACGTATTTTTTTGTCCTCTCCACGCCATGTTGAACAAGGCTCGGATGGTTTCGGCGAATTCTGCATTTGTAATTACGACCGATAGCAAATTTGATTTGTAAGAAAATAAAAGGACGGTATCTCCACGGACAGTGATCTCTGCTTTGATCGGGAATTCACGAGCGGACACCACTCGCATTTCTGCATTTGGAACGTCCGGAATCCGCGCACTATCAGGAACATCCATCACCATGAGTCCTCGTACGGGAATATTTTCTGCACGGAGTTTTTCAAAATGATCTGGGCGCTTTTTTAGAATGTCCGCAACAGATTCGGACTCATCGAGTGGAACGATCTGAATAATTTCTCCTTCCGCTTCGTACAGTAAATCTCGCACTGTGGACGCCCATTGCATCCCTTCAAAATATTGAATGCGTGGTTTGGCATTTTTGGCGTTGTAAACAGCGTTCAACATCGGAATGCTCGACAAGAGCGTGCGTTCTTTTTCTTCTAACTCCTGTTTTTGCGCGCGCACAATGGCAAGCAACCGCTCCGGTGGTTCCGCAACATAAAACTGTTTTTTCCCTTCAATCGTTGTGGAAACTATCCCGCGTTCTTGCAACGCTTCCACAAGCAAATAGGTACTCGATCGATTCACACCAGCTTTTTCCGCAATATCTTGAATTGCCGCAGGACTCAATTCCAAAAGCGCAAGATACACTTCTGCTTCTTTTTCAGATAATCCCAAGTGAACAAGATCACGTACAAGATGTTCCATATTTAGCAACAGGTCTATTATCCCGTCTGTTTTTGCTGCTCTTGTATTGCCCGATTCGTGATGATTGGCTCGTACGACCCACGTCTCGGTTCTGGCCGAATGCGATTTTCCTCGTTCATTTTCATGACCTGTTTCCCAAGCTCTGCCCAGCGTCGTCGTAACCGAGTTCCTTTACTCTGTCCTGGTTCACCTGCGATTTTTTCTAATCGATCCATCAGTTTTTTCTCTTCCTGTTTATCGTAAGGAACCATTCGGTTTTCTAAACCAAGTTCTCGTGCCGCTATCAGGAGGGCTCCATCCAAGTCGTTTTTATTTATGTTCTCCGGAACCGCTTTGATTTCATCATTCGCATCTTTTTCCTGTTGCGATAATTTCTGAACGTTCGTTTCAAGTGTTTTGATCGTTTGATCCAGACGTCGTTTTTCTAGAATATTCCAAAACGGCATGCCCGCGCGCTGATCTTTTGCGGTTTGTAAGTTTGCACGCTCTTCTTTTTGTTTTGTGATGATTGCGTCAACATCCGGCCAGTCTTTTTTCGGATCTTTCCATGCCGATTTTTCATGGGACAACGTTGCCGCTTCCTCAATCATCTTTTTGAACATTTTCGCGTCATCGATCGCGTGCTGCATGGCGTATTGATCGTATGTGTCTTTATCTTGTTCTTGCTGTGCGTGGATGATTTGCTCCGCGACCTGTAAATGGTCACGCAAGGAGTCGATATACCCCATAGGTGAGAGTTGCTCTTTTGCCTGTGCGGTGACCCGTGCTTTCGCAACAGCCGGAATAAGCGCGTTTATTTCTGCACGCGCGGTGATTCCTTCTCGAATCATCACATTGGTGATTTTATCCTGATCATCGTTTGCAATATCTTGCACACGATTAAAACTCGCCGATTCATATTTACGCATCGCTGATTCGAGGAGGGTCTCGGGATTTTTTCCTAGCTTTAGTTGCTGTTCAACAAGCTTTGTTGCGTCTAACTGAAGCGATTGCAGTCGTTCGACCGGGGTCGGATAGATCGGTTGCCCAACAAGATCGTCTGGCACCATTTCATGCGTTCGTTTTGGACGTACTTCTTTTCGTCCAAACTCTTCTGGGTGGTAGGATTGAACATCCAAGCTCATATAGGGTTAGTATACGCACAATCCTCTTGTGTGCAAACCAGAGGCCTCTGCTACTGGATTTTTCTTTATACTTCGGGCAAGATAGTGGGCGTATGATCGACACCAAACTCATTCTCGATAATCCTGCGTTGGTTGATGCAAATAACCGTCGTCGCAACGCTACAATCAACCTTTCGCTTGCAACGGGGTTTGCGAAACAGCGTTCTGTATTCATTTCTCAAATTGATGAACGGCGTGCTCGTGGAAATGAAATCGCTGGGTTGATTCCAAAAGCATCTGCGGACGAACGTGCGACGCTTGTGCAAGAAGGACGTGATACAAAAGAAAAGGTGAAGATGATGGAAGAGCAACTTGCGGTTATCGAAACGGGCTTAGAAATGGAGCTCAGAAAATATCCGAACGTGTTGCGTGGGGATGTTCCTGATGGAAAAGATGCAGAAAATAATGAGGTGATGCGAACGTTTGGCGAGCCAACGGTGTTTGATTTTGAACCAAAAGATCACATCGAGCTCGGCGAAGCGCTTGGGATTATTGACATCGAACGCGCGGCAAAAGTTTCTGGAAGTCGATTTACGTATTTGAAAGGTGACGCGGTACTTCTCGAGTTTGCGCTCATCCAGTATGCACTTACTACTCTTGTTCCAGAAGGGTTTGTTCCTGTCGTTCCTCCACATCTCGTTTCAACCAAAGCGATGGGCGATATGGGGTACTTGGAGCATGGTGGGGAAGAGGAAATTTATCATCTCAAACATGATGATCTTGTTTTGATCGGAACGAGTGAGCAGGCGATTGGTCCGATGTTGACAGACGAGATTTTGAGTGCAGACAGTCTACCAGCACGTTACGTCGGTATCTCGCCGTGCTATCGCCGTGAAGCTGGATCGTTTGGTCGTGATGTTCGCGGAATTTTGCGCGTCCATCAGTTTGATAAAGTAGAAATGTTTTCGTTTACAACTCCAGACGCGTCAGACGAGGAGCACGAAAAAATTCTCGCGATGCAAGAAAAGTTGATGCAAGGTCTTAAGCTTCCGTACCGCGTTATGAAATTATGTGCTGGTGACACAGGTCGACCTTCGGCTCGCACATACGACATCGAGACATGGATTCCATCTCAAAAACAGTATCGTGAAACACACTCGACGAGCAATACAACAGACTATCAAACACGCCGTTTGTCTGTCCGTATTAAACACGCGGACGGTCATAAAGAACTCGCTCATGCGCTCAACGGAACAGCGTTTGCGATTGGCCGTACACTCATTGCGATTCTCGAAAATTACCAGCAAGCGGACGGCTCCGTTGTTGTCCCAGAAGTCCTCCGATCATGGGTTGGGAAGTCTCTTATCACCTAAGATCTCTTATCGCCTGAGCCTGTCGGAGGCTAAAGGAGCGATTCCAAAACTGTGCCGAATCTCTCCATTTTCGGTTAAACGCATTTGCTCCAGCCTGAAAGGTATCGAAAACGCGAATTTGGTCGAGATTTTTTCCTTGCAAGTAGATCGTGTACGTTCCAGCAATCATTGGATCGACTCTGCGATCTGTATGGAATGAGTCATTCAAACTTGTATTCATTTCCAACATGACTCCTTTCCAAAAATCACTCCATGAGTAGGTAAATGTATCTTCTGTCATCATTTCGGCCATTGCTTTTTTGTAGTCATCGTCGACAAGAAACACTTCAAATGTTTGAGGTGGTTGTGGAGATACAGAAAATTTTGACGGAGGATGTGTTGGTTGAAATGGCTTGTCTTCCGGATCTTCCATCGTGATCGTCAACGCATTTGGATCTTTCCCCGTGAGTACCTGTTCGATTTTTTCTGCAATCGACATGACAAGGCGTGTTATATGCGAAACATCTTGATGGATGAGATCTACTGCTTCGTCAGGTGTTGACACATTTCCTGCTTTTGCAGAGGTCCCATTTGAATATTAACATTTATTCGGGTGTCATTGCGAGGAGGTACGACGCGGCAATCTCCCGTTTTCTCAGAAAACATGAGATTGCCGCGTCGGCTGAGGCGTCCTCGTAATGACGACTGGAGTTGTTATACACAGCGGGATGTTAGGGGATGCTGACAGAAAAACAGTGGAAGTTAGGATGATAGATATTGGGATATTACCGAAATTATAGAAATTTACATTTGTTCTGTTAGAAAAACAAAACAGAAAAAATGGCTTAAATTAGCCTAAAAATGCTTGACTTGAGCATTTTTTTGTGCGAAAATAGTTTTAGATCGCAAAACGAGCATGATCACTGTCTGGTCCGTGAGAGATTGATCCCAGCATGTATAAGAACGCATGTCTTTCTCAAACGACCCCATGGGGTCGCAATCGTCTGCGAATTGATTCAAAGCTTGCCGGACGGCGTGTTGTCTGGGGGCGACACGCCGTCATCATGATCATCACAGGTGAACCGTTCTCGCGAGACGGTTGACCGAGGTGGTCAACTGGGCTCGTCTGACTCTCACACTTGGGTGATTCATGGACACTTCTCGACTGGCAACGCTTGGCATCACGAGCCTTTGGCTCACGTTTGGACTCATACTTCTCGTGCTTGACACGGGCTGCGGGACGGATCCCTGTGATCCGCGCTCTTACGACCGTGAAGCGTGTTACGCTTCGAGGACGAGTACCGACACCGCGCAAACGGACGTCGGTGGGTTCGACGGGACGGTGATCGACATGCCGTTTTCTGTTGGAACAGACTGGCGGTGTACGCAAGGTGTGAACGGATCGTATTCGCACACGTCGAATTCGACGATGTATGACATCGATCTCGACACATCGAACAGCGATTCGCAAGCGGTGTACGCATCGGTCGGCGGTGTCGCGTACGTGCACACGGAGTCTGCAACGGCGAACTTCGGGTATCACGTAAACGTGCAGTTTTCTGACGACCAGTATCTTGTGCTCGCGCACATGAGCGAGATTTTCGTCGGTGACGGCGAGGAAGTGGCGGCTGGGCAACTGCTCGGGTACGAAGGATGCACCGGAGCTTGCTCTGGCGACCATGTGCATGTCGGAGTCCACGAAGGAGATGGTGCGGACATGGCACAGTACGGCACGTCGGTCGAAGTGGCGTTTTACGCGGCGGATATGGATGAAGAGGAACCTGTGCTTGGTGAAATCGCTGCGTCGGATTTCGTGTGCTCAACGTCGTCGGGACATGTCTACGAGTCGGGGCTTGAAACGATTTCGTGGCATCCTGATGGATCGCTCGTCATGGTGTCGGGAGACCCGAAAGTGTATGTGGTCGAGGATGGGGTTGCGCGCTGGATCGAGAATGAAACGGTGTTTTGGAGTCATGGGTTCGATTTCGACGAAGTGACGCGTATCTCGAGTGAGGAATTGACCTGCCTTGGAACAGGTTCTGACATCACGACCGAAGGATCAGTGGATGCCGGATATGATGAGGACGGCGACGCATGGCTGCTCGTCACGGATACGGATGGGGACGACTGGAAACAGCAGTTGCCATCGGACGGCGCGGACGAAGTGCTCGTGTCTTGGGGATTCTCGGGTGACCTCGGGATGGATCAGGAGCTGTCGGAAAGTCGGCTCGACGGGTACGCGACGCGTTCAGGAGAAGCGGTGTTTCGCGATGGGACGATTCTCAAGGAGTCGAGCCGTTCGGACGTGTATGTGGTGAGTAGCGGGATTGCGCTTCCGGTTCAGGACTGGGACACCTATCTGTTGCTCGGTTTCTCGAGCCGCTCGATCACGACCGTTGATGATGGACTCGTCAAAGACGTATTCGGGGATTCGGTCGGGTCGTGTACGGCAGGGATCTGGTGCCTCGACAAGGAAGCAGTCACGACGTGCGGTGGCGGACTTGAGCTTGGGAGCGGATCGGAGTCGGGTGGCGAGGATGTCGGGACCGAAGACACGGGTTCTGAGTCCGATACTGACACGGACACGGATTCCGACACGGACTCTGATGCAGATTCGGATACCGACGCTGATTCAGACACGGATTCTGACTCGGATACGGACACAGATTCCGATACTGATGCAGATTCCGACACGGATACGGACAGCGATACCGACGTGGATACGGGGTCTGTGGATACGGGAACGGAAGCAGGGGTGGAGACTGAAACCGAGACCGAGGTTGAAGAGGAGGTTGAGGAGGAAGAACTCGATCCGGAAGACACGGACGAATACTCCGATTACATCTGGATCGATGGCGACGAGCTGTGCTTTTCGGCAGACGGGTTCGCCTTTCCGTACGACGGAGCGAACGCGTACATGGTCGGGTATGGAGGGACGAGTCTGAATCTCGACTTCACGTTCCAGAGCGAGTTCGAACTGTCGAACGTGGGTGATGCGTACTGCATCGACACGAGTACTCTCGATTTCGACGACTACGAAGCCACACTCGTGAGCTCGCAGAACTCGTCTGGTGGTTCCGCGACTTCCTACGCCGACACGGGCGACTGGTGGGACAACTACGATCTGTGCACCTCCGGAACATCCACGATGGATCAGTTCTGCGCGTACCAGGGAGGCTGGGACTACCTGATCGGATTCACGGTCAGCTCAAGCGGCGTGGTCGAGAACGGGGACGGAGCCTAAAATCAAGAACACTGCCCGGACTGTTACTGGTCTGGGCTTTTTGATGGGGTGGATACGAAACTACAAAAAGGCTACAAAAATACAAAAGCTACTAAAGGGACCTCGTGCATGACTTTTGCAGAGGTTTCTAAATACTACGAATTATGAAAAATGAAAACGTTCTTATCCAGAAGGAGCTTAGTTTTCAAATCGTTGGAGCCTGTTTTGATGTGTTTCGACGGGCTGGTGGTGGACATAAAGAGAATTTTTATCAACGTGCGCTGGCAATGGAACTTAAAGAACGAAAATTGAAATTTCAAGAACAGGTTGAAGTTAATCTATTTTATTTAGGTCAACGGTTTGGAAAGTACCGAATGGATTTTATTGTTGAAGAGAAAATTGTTGTTGAGATTAAAGCATTAGAACGATTCCGACTCGAGCATTATAATCAAGTAAAGGGTTACTTATCTCAAACACAGCTTGATTTAGGAATTCTCGTACGTTTTTCTGATACAGGAGCAACATTCCAAAGAATTCTTCGCCCATATGAACCAGTAATTTCGTAGCATTTAGTAGCTTTTGTATTTTAGTAGCCTTTTTGAAGTTTCGTATCCCCCTCTTTCCACACTCTATGGTTCATATTCACAAATTTCTGTGATACAATACACTCACACTATGCGTCCCACTCTTCGTGAGCAAATCAACTCCCTCACCAAGCGGAAATCTTTCCGTCTCGGTCTTGTTTCGGTTTTCGCACTCACCCTCACGCTCGTCCCTACGCATCTCGTTTTCGCTGCTTCAGCGGACATACTCAACAAGCTCCTCTCTATGTTCGCTGCGATCGCGATGACGATCGCGGAAGTGATCGGTAACCTCGTCGTCATCGTTCTCGACATTACGATTCCTGTGATGCAGTATCAAGGATTCACAACTTCTCCTGTCGTCATTGCTGGTTGGGCGATTGTACGTGATGTCGTGAACATGTTTTTCGTCGTTGTTCTCATTATTATCGCGATGGGGACTATTTTTGGGAGTAAGAAATTTGAATGGAAACAGAACGTTCCAAAGCTCATGTTGTTTGCCCTCCTCATCAACTTTTCAAAAACGCTCTGTGGTCTCATGATCGACTTCGCACAGGTTATCATGCTCACCTTTGCGAATGCTCTGCGGGATATCGCAGGAGGGAATTTTATTCAACTCCTTGGACTTACTGACATTTTTCAACTTTCTGAAAAAGCGGCATCAACAGCTGCTAGTTCGGGAACCGAAGCGTTCGACCTGTTTGCCGGTGCTGTCGCTGCTGTTCTCATGATGGTGTGGGTGCTCGCGGTCGTTATCATGCTTTTGTTCATCCTCATCTACCGTATCGTCATGCTTTGGGTTCTCATTGTCATCGCTCCTCTTGCATGGTTTACAAGTGCGGTGCCACTTAAAGCTGCGAGTGGAAGTTACGAAGAGTGGTGGAAAAATTTCATCTGTTACACCTCCGTCGGTCCTGTCATTGTCTTTTTTCTCTGGCTCACTCTCGCCGTCGCTGGTGCAGGTGTCATTGCCTCAACGGATTCTGGTTTTTCTTCCGTTATCCCAAAATCCGAAGTAAACACAGGCAATTTCCCAACCAAAATTTTCGAACCAGAACGCCTCATGTCCTTCGTCATCGGCATGGCCATGCTCATGGCCGGCTTCGACGCGGCAGGAAAAATTTGTTCTGGAGTCAAGGGTGGGGTGAATTCGATTTTGGCGAAAGGAAAGCCAGGAAATGTTGCAAGCATGGTTGGTAAAGCTGGTTCCAAAACTTGGGAAGGTACAAAGAAAG
>CAYYFM010000042.1:0-8600 GCA_964471375.1 uncultured Gammaproteobacteria bacterium | reverse complement strand
TTTGATATACTACAGTCAATTATGTCCACTCTCGTTGAACGTTTAGAACAGCAAGAGCAGTATCGCGCTCGACCGGAGGTGAGGGTTTTGCGTTCGATGCGATCTTTGGAGCTGCTCCATCGCATTTCATTTACAAAGCCTGAGTTGTTTGAAATTGCTTCGCGAGCATTTCAGGCAGTGAATCGTGGGGAGGAGGGAAAGGAAATAAAGTTGTCTGCGAAAGACTTAGGAGTAGAAGAGGGACTTGTTGTGCAACTGCTCACAGAAATGGATCGCGAGCGGCTGCTTATGGGCGATCAGGATGTTCCAGAACGGAAGGCTTTTTTGGAGGCGCGCAAGGAAACGCAAAAATTAGTGAAGGACATCAAATCCCGTGGACTCAGAGAGTATGTTGATGGAATGGAAGAACTCATGACCGATTCTGAAAAAGAAACATCTGAACTGTTTCGTGAAATGAATGACGTGATTCAAAACGTCGCGCGTGAAATGGGATTTCGTCGTCCGGTTGTGCTTGAAATCACTCGTTCGCCGGAATTAAATGCCTTTATTTTTCAGGTCGATAAAGAAGGTGACGCATATTCGACGCCATCAAACGATCCGGTTCGCGTGTTCGTTCATGCAGGGCTTATTTCAAGAGTCGATCGAATTTTGCGTGAGATGGGAACGAATGGCATTACGAAAGATCTTATGGCAGGACTTCTTGGTCACGAACTTCAGCATGTGATTCAACCCGAGTACGATCTTGATAAACCGCCGACGGATCCTAATATCTCCAAGCGATTTGAATACGATTCCGATCTTGCGGGAATGGAAGCAGCTGATCGTGCGGGATACAATCCACGCGCCTCGATTGAATTGTACCGAGTCCTTGAAACCCTTTCAAAAAATAAAGAGGACAAACTTATTTCCCATTTTTTTGGGAAGCATCCTATTTCTGAAAATCGCGTGAAAGCACTTGAAGGAGAATTTCAGCGTCCAGAGCGTATGTGGTTTTCGGTTGAAGTGATTCCGGAACCGCTCTCTGGTTCGTCTGTTGTGGAAGCACGAGAACTTTGTCGAGAAGGGTTATTGAAAAAACTAGACGATGCACGTACAACCGAAGATTGGGACGCGATTATTCAATCTTTGAAAGAGAACCCACGCGCCACGTACCAAGATGCAGAACTCGCGATGAAGGCGTATACGGTCTTTTTGGATTCAGAATCGTGGACGATCGCAGCTCTACAGGAATTACAGACAGGGAGTCTCGGGTTGTCGAAGGCACTCGTTTACGCGGCGAATGCGTTTATTTCCAAAAGTAAACGATCGTCGGATGTTTCAATTTGGTCTTTTAAACCGTTTATAACAAGTGAGTATCAAGGTAAGAATACGCGTGAACATGGAATGGTAAAAAATCATCTAAGTGTGCTTCATGAAGATAATCTTCCAACAGTAACACCACTTGATTCTGATCGACAAAAAGAGGTGATGAAAAAATTAAACGATGTTCTGCATGAAGAGTCGTCGCTCATTCCTCTTACGCCTACGGAACAACGCATTCAATCATTGCAAGAGATCATTGATGGAACGACGAAAGCTTCAATGCTTTTTTGGGATAATTTGTCGATGGATGGAATTGCTCCAAAAGACAAACGCGAGCATGTTCTTATGGTGCTTGCAAAAATTATCGGAAAAGGACAATACATTCATACTGCCAGAAGCGAAGAAGAAATGGCTCTACGAGGAAAAGCGATTGAAGATAAAATTCCCGCATTTGATTTGCGACCAATCGCGCGGTCTGTTCTTGGGAATTCTGTGACGTACTCTGAGCCAAGACAGGCCAGACCTATTCCTAAACAGCACACCGTGTGGCTCTCCTCAGAGTCGGAATTTTTGCGTCAGACCAAGAAGGATCACGGTCAGTTATTCGAACTTCGTGCCGTTGCTCGCGATCTTTTTCTAAAACAGGCAGGAAAGTCAGAGGAGGGTGAATGGCTGTTATCATCAAAAATAAACGAACTTTTTTTTCAGGAAAAACCTACGGAGTTTCCGAACACGGTGTGGAAGGAAATGATTGAACTGTATCGAATATTGCCTATTTTAGAAGAAGGTCGCAATGCAGGGTTGCCTGAGGATATTCAGAAACACAGTGAACGAACACACTTCACGCGTGATGAAGTCGCGATACAGATCAGCAAAGTTTTTCTGGATTCCCTCGATACCATTGATGAAGAAGAAATTGGAAAACGGTTAATTCTCGTTCGAGAGATGGCAAACATTCCACATCTACGAGCGATTTCAAATGCACATGATTCGTTGTTTATAGCAAAAAAAAGATTGTTTGAACAGTGGATTCGGTTAGGATTACGTGACACATCTGCAGAACTATTTTTTGAACCAAAAGCAGATCCATTAGAAAAAAAGTCTGACGAACAGGAACGTTCTGTCTCTGATCTCAACTGGTTTCAAAAACTTCACGATCGCGCCGTGAATCTTGGAATGCGATGGATGCTTCCAGGATTTGAGGACGATGAAAAACGAAATCAAGAGTATCGTCGACAACAAAGCGAATGGGAGAAAGAACGACAAGATCGAATTGACGCGAAAAAACTGCATACCGCTGTTGAATTTTTAGCATCCGAAATGTTCGCGAGGTATTTTGCTGACGATGCGGGTGAGTTGAGTGTCATGAATCGAATGATCATTCAACCGAACAAAAAAGTATGAACCGACCTGAACAAGATCAAACACTGTTGTTTCAACGTATTCTTGGACAAGAAACTGCCCGACAGACAGATTTTACGTCTGGATGGTTTCAGGGCGAGAAGGACGTTGATACGTTGCGAGAGCCTGGGTTTCGAGTGACGGACAATGAAATGACTCAAGAGATTGTTGAAATGGCATGGAATCGGCTGCGTGAACAGCTCACCTTTGTACTTGCAAGTCAGCCTGATTTAGGACAGTCGCCGAATTGGGAAATGCGACTGTGTTCTAGCAGTGTGAGTCAGCAAGCAGATGTGCTCGTCGAGATGCGCCAGTGGCTTCGCGCTCAACCTGAACGAACAAAAGATCTTCCAATTTTTGAACTTCTTTTGGCTACGTCAGAGCGTTTTGAAGATTGGATGTATCGCATAAATGATCCAACCGTTTCTCCTAATGACGAATTACCAAAAGCAGGATTTCGAGAAAGTGAAAAAGCCGCCATTCTTTTTTTGAACGGGTTTGGAGTTCCACACCTGATGTTTCAGACATATTTTCATACCGACCAAGAAGAGCTCGCTCGGTTACTTCCAGTGCTTCGTGCAGGGGTCGCGCTTAATGAAAAACAGTGGAACGACCCAAAACCAACACAAGAACAACGTGACACGATTGCACACTTGGAGTGGCACCGATTGAATTCGGCTTTTGATGAAAAAGGTCGAGCCGTTCTTTCTGTTGCACATGATTCCTTTGAAGTATTCGGTCGTTTTTTTCTCGATAAAGATGTTGCGTCATGGACGACGTTTTTGCAAGAGCTTACGATAAATAAGGATACATTGAAAAAGAGATGGAGCGATCATTCTGTTCGATTAACAACCGCACTTCATCACCTGAATCCATTTCAGGATGTTCGTGTACAGTTGGCATTTAGGGAATTTATTTCAGAACTCAAAATCTTACTTCCTGGGCGTGAAGATGATTGGCGCTCAGATAATGGACAGGCGGTATTACTTGAACTCGATAGTCGTACAGATAAACAAGATGGATCGTTAGAAACATTAATTGAAAGCGCTCGAAAAGACAATGAGAGACAAAGACGAACAGGTGGGTATCAACATGGGAAAGTTGAATTACTTGGACTTGATGCTTTTCGCAAAGCACTGAATGCTTGGGCGTGGGACCAGATCATTGAACCGGTTTCCGTCGAGATTGATCGCGTGGTGAATGATCCAAACGCCATCAAAAATCTTTCCACTCTTGGGGACGGACCCTACAAAGATTTCATGCGCTATGCTTATTTTTTAAAAGTCAATCCTACACCAGAGTTCGCCTATCGATTACTTGAGCGTGCTCCGTCTCGATTTGGAAATGGGTGTGACGTGAATCAATCACATGGGAGGATGAATGAGTATGTTAAATCGCATTATCAAGACGGAACTCATTCAGATCCTCAATGGAGAATGCGTGTTCTACGACGGGAATATCCTGGACCAGTAACAGATCTTGATGAATTGCAAAAAGAGGTTGACGGTAACATCTACATCTCTCAAAATCAATGGCACTTTGGAGAGCATCAGTTTGTAGATTGGCACAAAGAAGAACGCGTTGGATTTGTTGAAACATCGAGTGCATTTCAGTCTGCGCAGGATATTTATATCTTTACCGATGAGGTGAAAGATACGTCTGGGCGCGTGGTCTCAACGATCCCGTCGAATTCAGCACGGCTCATGTGTGCCGCCATGAATCCGCGATTTGCAGAACTAGCGATGCGAGCAGGGCGTGGAGAGTCGGTGAGTACAGAGGTGCAGTCGTATACACAAGACGTGGTAAAGTTTGCCCCTGAGGCTCATCTGCTCCGAGATTTCTTTTTGGAAAATGCGGCGCATCTCCAACTCGATCGATGGTTGAAGATGACATTTTCGGAGTCACGTCTAAAAGAGGAAGGGATGAGCCTTGAGGTGAGAACCGTGAATCTGCACGATGTGTTTGGACAGGCTGATCCGACCGTTTTAAGAGGGGCGTACATGATACAATATCCGCTTGCGCGGGTTCGAGGATTGGATTCGGCGGTGCATGGATTTACCTTTGAAGAAAAACGTCAGTTAGCAGATTTGTTGTTTGCGTTCGCGGACGGATTTTCCCCAGCAACGCGTGCAGTATATGAACGTCTCGCTGCGGAACTTGAGATGGACCTGCTCAAGGACGAATATCGCAAGCGACGTGAACATTTTGAGCAAACACATAGGTCGATGACACCAGAGATGCGAGGGCTCATGAACGCGCAGGCGTTTGATAAAGTACTGGAGCGCGTTTTAGATCATTTTCCACGACCAAGCCATCACCGCGATTCGGTGTTACGTTCTCTTGTGACGGATGTTGCGACCACAGCGGAACAAGCGGACCGGTTGCAAAAACTTACGTTTACGTACCACGAACGACACCCATCCATAAATCCAGATGCACAGGAAAAAAATACCTTCTCGGCGTCTGAAACCATGAAGGACTATCTCGCGATGTTTACAGATCGCAACATGCGTAAGGATGTTCTCCTTTGGTTTTTTGGCGGAGCGATGCCGCCAGATCGGTATTTGGAAGGGAAGACCTTTCAAGTAAATGAGCAGGAAAAAGTGCGCGCGTTTTGGGCGATGTCGAGTGAAGAAAGGCGAACGATATTTTATTCTGCTCTGCTTGGAGAGGGTGGGTTGTTTCAAACGGATCCATTTACCTCGGATAGCAACAACAGATCAAACGAAGTCGTTTTAAATGAATTTGTATCAGAACTTTCCAAAGTTGCCTTCGAAGATGCGTTTGAAGATCCGGAATGGAAAAAAACATTCACGATTATTTTTAAGGAAGTTTTTTGTCAGTATTCTGCGGCGCGTCGCGTTGAACTGTTCTGTTCGATGTCTGAACGGTTGCGTGAGTTTAAACTTCATGGAAAGAAATTCACCTCAGGCGAGGCGATGCGACTTCTGCTCGAACAGGTTGGTGTTGTTGGAGTAAAAACAGGACAGGTGCTTGCGGAACAGCCTGACATTTTGGATGAGAAAACCCGACAGGAATTATCCAAGCTTAAAGATGGTGCACAACCATTTGATAAGCAAGGCGTATTTAGTTATGTTCGATCGGCTGGGTGGTACGAACCATCATCGACGCGTCCCGTGATCGCAGAAGTTGGTGCTTTGCTTGGCAGCGCATCGATTAAGCAGGTGCACTTGGCGCGGACCGTTGACGGAGAAGACGTTGCGCTGAAAATTCAACGTCCAAATATTGTAAGAAACTTTCAGGAAGATATGCGTGTGTTAAACGCCGTCGTGAGTCGGTTGCGTGATTTTGAATATGATGTTCCAGAATGGCTCGTGAAAGAAGTTCACAAAGCGGTGGAACGCGAGATGGATTTTGGTTTTGAAGCGCGTGTTTCGGAAAGGATGTCCGCGTCTGTCAAAGAACGTGGAGCAGGGATGAGCGTAAACGGTCGAGAATTCCCGATCCATGTACCAACGGTTCGTGCCGTGCATACGAAAGAATCAAATCCGCGACGACCGATGCAATTGATGATAGAAGAATTCGCACATGGATTAACGCTTGAAGATATACGCCGTTTGCAAGAACCATCCGTTGGGACACGAGAAGAAGTAAACGACACAAAGGAACGAATTCGAGAAAAATTACATCGATTGTATGGTGCAGCAGCTCCTGCAATCGAGCGACAATATGCAGAACTTCCGATTGAAGAAATTCAATCTCAGGTTGGAATCGAATTGCTCTATCAAATTGCGAGCGGAGATGTTTTTCATGCCGACTTGCACGCAGGAAACATCATGATCAACCTTACGGCAAATCAAGAGCAAGTAACACTCATCGATCTTGGCAGTACAGGCGAAGGTCATCCAGATTTTCTGGAGCTGACGGTGCAGGTGCTATTGCTTAAACAAGGAATGGGGAATTCGACGCGTGTTGCCGAGATTCTTTCTGGTTTGTCAGAAGAGAAAGATGTTGAGTCATGGAAATCGGACATTGAACAAACAGTAAGTCGAGCTCGTGATGCAAAAGAGGTGTTCACAAATGTGCTCGCGCTTGTGCTTAAAAAGAGTGAAGGGAATGTGAATCACGATTTGCGCATGCTGTTCAAGGCACTCTCTGCCGCAGGTGGCCACCTACAGATCTTGAGCGATCGTCTGACAACAGGAATTATGGAAGGAATGATGCGAGCACAGGTTGAAAATCGAACTCCACTCGAGGTTCTCGTGGAAAATACCGATATAAAGAAGTTACTTCCATTAGCACCACGTTTGCCTATGCTCGCGAGTTTGCTCGGATTCTAAACTTTTGTTGGCGAGACAAATGTGAAGTAGTTTGCTATTCTATTTCCGTATGGCAGAAACATTTCTTTCACCTGAACGACAAAAAATGCAAGAAGAACCGATTGTTCGGTTTAAGCGGCGCGATCAAGAGGGAGTTGAAAAGAACCATGTTGCTGTTCTAGGAGTTGAATTGCCGGTTTATGATGGCCCAGAAGGTTCATTTTTTCATGATGAAGAGTTTGTAGACTTTTCGCATGACGAAGCAAGTCTCGACCTGTTAAAACGTTACGCCACCGCAGCCAGGCTCGGTCAACCTATCCTTGTTGAGGGGGAAACAGACATCGGCAAATCCAAAGCACTCGAATACTTGGCGCATCTATGCAATCGTCGCTTGTTTCGTCTTTCGCTTTCTGGACAAACAGATGTGAGCGAATTTATCGGTAAGTATGTTCCAAATACGGAAGATGGCAAAGCGGCGTTTGAGCGTATTTTGCGTGGGAGAGAAAAATTGTCTGGTTCGTCACGGAGCATTTTACAACAAGCCGACGAGGAACATCGTGGGATGACGGAAGAAGAATGTCGTGTGATCGCAAAAACTGAAGGACTCGCGTTTGGAGACAAAGTAAATTGGGTGTGGCAAGATGGGTTATTGCTGAAAGCGATGCGTCACAATAATGGACGTGGAACTTGGTTGTATCTCGACGAGCTTGGTGCGGCAGAATCGCAGATTTTAGTCAAAATAAATCGTGTATTTGAAAAGTTTGGCCGAATGGAAGTGGCTGAAAATGGCAATCGTGTCATTGAAGCCGGACCAGATTTTCGACTGTTTGCCTCTACAAACCCGCCAGAGTATGCCGGTCGTCTTCCATTCGCTCCAGATTTTTTACGTCGTTGGGCATACCAAAAAGCAGGATCGCTTTCAGAAGCTTCCTTGAAGGCACGTCTTAAATTTCGATTTCAGAAACAGTCAGAAAGCGGAAAATCTCTTGTCACTAAATTTGGCGTTTCTATCGATGAACCGTTTGATTTTGCGAGCCACCCGCGTATATCAGAATCAGCCGAAGAGTCGTTGCTGGCTTTGTTCGATGCGTTAAAAAAACAACAAGCGGCTGGTCTTGGGCGCGATCAACGACAACAGTTTCGTTTTGAATACTCCGATCTCGAGCGTATTTTTGAATATATTTCTGCGTTCGGTGCAAAAAATCCATTTAACGCATTACGCCAGTCGGTTGAGTTTTATTTTGCAAACAAGCTTGGGAAACTGGAAGACCGCAAAAAGGTGATGGATGCTTTTGACATTGTTGTGAAAGCAAAAAAGACGGAAGAAGAAATGAAAATAAAATGGGAATCAACATTTGATAAAGAGTCTGAAGATGTCAAACTTGCGAGAAAGGAATCAAAGAAGGTTTTTAATGATGTTGGTGGATTAAAAAATGAACGGAAAGAAAGCAAAGCGATTCCGAAAGAGTATCTTGGTGCCATCCAAGAACTCCTCGATGGAGAACAGGCATGGAAACAATATGAATCTCCCTCTGCCGCCGATCTTGGCATCGACCATCTGCTCGATCCCACTGAGTTCGCTCGACTCTCCGCTCTCACCCCAGAAGAAGTCACCGC
>CAYYFM010000041.1:0-11410 GCA_964471375.1 uncultured Gammaproteobacteria bacterium | reverse complement strand
TCTCGCTGGAAACCCTGTTTGCCAGTACTGCAAAAACTGAAGTCAGCTTACATCTTATGGTTTGAATATTATTCGACGATAAACAAAAGCCATCGATACACGATTGGACAACGAGTGGACAATCTTTTGGTTGATTGCATAGAAGCAATCAGTATGGGAGCGTTTACAAGCGGAGCAGACAAAATTCCGCATGTACAATGTTCCATTCAAAAGCTCGACACGGCAAAAATCCTACTGCTTATCCTTTGGGAAACCAAATCACTCGACAATAAAAAATATATCACTTTGTCAGAAAAACTGGAGACGATTGGCCAAAATCTTGGCGGTTGGCACGGCTCAATCTTAAAGAAAAACTCCCTGACCATGAATGGTAGGGAGAAATGAAGAGGGTAGCGACGACACCAGACCCAGACGCGGTCGGGATTCCACTCGTTGTCAGAATGCCCGTTGTTCGTGTTCAACCACACGTCATCGTCATCATGTTCGAGGTTGAACAGCTTGAGGTTGCCGTCGGAGTCCGCGTGTACGCACATGGCCATCCAGAACACCGCCCGTCGGCCTGCCAGTGAGGCAGGATATTCTCTGGGTTGAATCGTATTCGTGATCTCAATATCACCTAGCCATGTGCGCCAAGCATCTTCTTTTTTTCACTCACACACCACTCCATGCCAAACCTTAGTCAGACATGCTCTCAACGTGCGGATGCTGGATTCAGCAGTCAGCAACCATGGTCACCGACATATTCGCCTACTACCATAACACAGCTTACCAAACAAAAAAGGACTGAGAAAAAAGGATTTAGGAGATCCAAATTTCTCAGTCCTAAGCGCTTACGGCTTGCGACGACACCAGACCCAGACGCGGACGGGATTCCACCCGTAGTCAGAATGCCCGCGGTCCGTGTTCAACCACACGTCAACGTCACCACGTTCGAGGTTGAACAGCTTGAGGTTGCCGTCGGAGACCGCGATCGGCTCCATCGCAACTGTTCGATACTCGCCTTTTGGCTGATTCGCATACTGGATGCGGGCGGCCGGACCGACTTCAGCAGGACATGGATAGTACCCGCTTTCAGCCGCACGATTGAAGATTATCTGGCGCGGAGTGTTGCGCATGAAACCAAAGTTGCGCGCCGAGCCGAGAAAGAGTTCAATGTCACTCTCCTCCGACGTGATTGGAATCTTCGCAAGGTTCTGCCTCGCGTAAGTGCCAACCTTCATCCTCTTCGCCTCAAGCTCTGCAATGTATGCTTCAGCCGTCTTGTGAATGCCGAGCCGTACCGTGAACCACGAGGCGAGGGTGACAGGAACGAACGTGGCAGGAACTAGTGCTTTTGGAGCCGGTGTAACTACCATTTAATCGAACTGTCCTTCGATAACTGCTTGAAGCGCTTCTTCAAGCTGTTGAAGATCATATGGATATCCGCCTTTCTGCCGAAGCTGACGCGTGATCTCCAGCAGTTTTCCATCGAGGATGTAATACTGATCGCCAGTGACAGGAACGCCCGCCATGACAACCTCCTTTTGTTGATGCTACTAGAACGCTGATGACAGAAAGAATCTCCGCCAAAAACGAACTATATCTTAATTGCAGCGATTTTTCGTTTAAATTAAGGATCCTCTGCAAAAGTCCAGCACGGCTCCAAATCGGTCATATTTGCATGAGACACATTCACGATTCCTCAATGATATCTGCATATCACTTCAGAATCGTTCATGTCTCTCATACAAATCTGCCTCAATTTGTCCTCATACTGGACTTTTGCAGAGGATCCTTAATTTAAACGAAAAATCGCTAAAATCAAGAATTGAAGTCTATCAAAAAAAATACAAAATGTCAAGGAAACGTGGATGGTCTTGCGTTCGGTTTTTGTTCGGTATATACTGACACTGTATGCATGAAATTCTTAACGATCCAATTGATCTTGTTGTCGCTTTTCATGAGAATCGGGTGATTCCGAAGCGGATGCGATGGAATCAACGGGAATACGACATTAAAACAGTGAATCTTGTTCACACAGCGCGAGAAGGAGCCAAACGGGTGTTTTATTTTTCTGTATCCGACCTCACAAACTACTTCAAACTAAAACTCGACCCTGACCTCCTCGAATGGAGATTGGTCGAGATGTATACGGATGGGTGAGTTATGCGCTCATGATCTTGGCTACCTGCTCAATAGACAGTCCACCATTTCGATGGAGTTCTATTACCAACAATTTTATTTGCCGCAATGATTTTTGCTCGAGAGGATCGACAACTTCTTCAATCAATTGTAAATGATTTTGATCTAACACATTGCTTCTATTATAAACTTTTTAAGAAAAATTTCAAGACGTTTTATTTGTCAAGAGTTCTGTGCCTCGCATTATTCTTCATATCGATATGAACTCGTATTTTGCTTCTGTCGAACAGCAGGCGAATCCTTTTTTGCGTGGGAAGGCGATTGGGGTGACGGGAAAAAGAAAGGAACGGACGGTTGTGGCGGCGGCATCGAGAGAGGCGAAGAAACTTGGGGTGAAGACGGCGATGTCGACGTGGGAGGCACAGCGAATTTTGCCGTCGATTATTTTGGTTGCTGGGGATCCGGAAAAGTATGGGGATATTACACGTCGGTTTAATACAATTTTTCGAGATTACACCGATCTAGTTGAACAGTTTAGCGTGGATGAAAGTTTTTTGGATGTGACGGATACGGCAAAAGATTATCTTGGAGCAACAGCGATCGCGCTCACGATCCGCGATCGACTCCGGCAAGAATGTGGCGAGCTGATTACGGCGTCGATTGGAATTGCTCCAAATAAACTTCTGGCGAAACTGTCATCTGAACGTGTAAAACCCGATGGAATTACGGTGACGCAACCACATCAACTCATTTCCCTTCTCGACTCTGTTGAGCTTCAAGATATTTGTGGAATCGGTCCTCGTATTGCCGATCGACTTGATCGCATGGGAATTCGAACGGTCAGACAACTACGCGAACACCGACTAGACGAACTTGTTGCGGAATTCAAAAGTTACGGCTATTGGTTGCATCATGCGGCGCACGGTCGAGGTGACGATGAGGTGAATCCGAACGCTGAGGATCCAAAATCTGTTGGACACTCCTACACCCTTCCGACGAATACGGATGATCCGCATGTTGTTTCGCACTATCTCCTAACACTCTGCGACAAAGTCGCCTGGCGATTGCGTCGCGATGGGTTTGCAGCGAAGTGCGTAACTGTGTATTTCCGCTACGGGGATTTTTCTGGAGATGGAAGGCAGAGGAGATTTCAAGAACCAGTGAATGATGGGTTGAGGTTGTTTGAGATTGCGTGGAGTCTGATTCAAAGCCACTTTTCCTCCAGAGGCGGATCCGCCTTTGGCGGAAGTGGCGTCCGTACTGACGGGACTAAAGTCCCTAGGAAATCGGTCCGGCTTATCGGGATCAGTGCGAGTCAACTTGTTACTGGATCGACATCAATGCCGCTATTCAAAAAAGACCAGAAAATGATCTCGACTTTGTCCGCGCTTGATAAACTTCAAACACGATACGGTGATCACGTCTGGACTCGAGCATCCTTGCTTGGAACAGATGTCCTCGCAAGAACAAGTGGGTTTAGATACGACCATGAGTTGTGAAACAGATTTACAGATGTCGCTATTCAAACTCTCCTTCCAATACATGTCCGGATGGATCTGGATTGTCATCTTTTGCTTCAAGGGTCACGATCACGCGCGTGTACGCGTCATATTTTTTTTCGATTCCAACCCATTCAAGCACCCATTCATCGTCGTCGTTTGTTACGATATCACCAACAGAAATATAGTCGTAAGGAACTTGTCGAATGAGCCAAGCTTCATAATAAAATTTTTCTCGATCAATTTCAGGAAGATCTGCTTTGAGTTTGAGAAAAAATTGGCCATCGTCTGTTTCGCGAGTAGCAGATGCAGAAGAAGATCCACCGCGAACATCGCGAAGTTTTGCAGAGCTCGCTGTGCGGGTTGAGGCGGCGATGATGGCGGAAGAAACAGGCGAAGGGGTGAGGACATTCGCAATCGAATCGGGTGGAGTGGTCGTGACCGTCTCTTTTGGACGAAAACGAAACCACCAGATGCCGTAGACAAAAAGTCCGATACAAACCAAAACAATGAATCCTGTTGTAAACAGAGTTCCAAAGGAAGAACCGCGTCGACGTCCGTGAAAAGAGGATCGGTACTGCATAAGGCTGCGAATTACAAATAACTACTAATTCTACAAATGCAACGAATGGCTACAAATCAGGTTAGTGATTTGATGGCGTCTGCTACGATGCGGGCGGAGTTGCCTTCGAGAACAGAAGGGAGGATGCGGTCGGGTGTTGGGTCGGTGATGGATGCGGCAAGGGCGCGGGCGGCGGCGAGGCGCATCGCGTTGGTAAATTGTACGGCGTTTGATTCGAGAACTCCAAGAAACATGCCGGGGTAGGCGAGAACGTTATTCACTTGATTTGGAAAGTCACTGCGACCAGTCGCAATCACAGCGGCACCTGCTGCTTTTGCCAAGTTAGGATGAATTTCTGGAATAGGATTTGCCATGGAAAAAATGATCGCACCTGTATTCATAGACCGGACCATCTCCTCATTCACGATTCCAGCTGCACTCACACCAATAAATACATCTGAGCCGAGCATGGCATCTGTGAGCGAACCGTGACGCCCAGTAGTATTGATGCGCTCTGCAAGTTCAGATTTCCGATCGTTCATCCCATCACGACCTACGGCAATGATCCCTTGCGAATCACACATCGTGATGTGAGTTGCGCCTGCATCAAGCAATAATCGAGCCGTCGCCATTCCTGCTGCGCCTGCACCAGAAATCACGATCGAAACAGTTTCAATCGACTTTCCGACGACTTTGAGTGCGTTCAATAATCCCGCAAGCACAACGACCGCTGTTCCGTGCTGATCATCATGCATCACTGGAATATCGAGTTCCGATGCCAATCGTTCTTCAATCTCAAAACATTTTGGCGCGGCGATATCTTCCAGATGAATCGCCCCAAACCCTGGCGCGATATTTTTAATTGTTTCAATAATTTTTTCTGTATCCTGTGTTGCCAAACAAATCGGAAACGCATCCAATCCTGCAAATTTTTTGAAAAGAATCGCCTTCCCTTCCATCACCGGCATCGCGGCCTCTGGTCCAATATTCCCAAGCCCAAGCACCGCAGAGCCATCTGTCACCACAGCAATAAATCTTCCCTTTATCGTCAGCTCCCGCGCAAGCGTCTTGTTTGCTGCGATCGCCTCGCACACCGCCGCAACTCCTGGAGTGTACGCGGTCGACAAATCATCCCGCGTCTCAAGCGGTACCGTTGGCACGAGTTCCAGCTTCCCCTGCTTCTCGCGGTGAAGTTGCATGGAGGCTTCGAAATAATTCATATTGGTGACTGTCACTGCGAGGAGAAACGACGAAGCAATCCCTTGCTTGTCTAAAACATGAGATTGCTTCGCCTTGAGAGGCTCGCAATGACAGATGATTAAGTAGTATGTTATCCACCTTCGTCATTGCGAGGAGGTCTCAACCGACGTGGCAATCTTTCACGTAGAGAGTAGTCCTGTTAGCTTGATTCATTCTTCAGCACCCATTTGTAACACACGACCTCTTAGGTAGTCATGATCTATGTTGGGATAATGAGCAAGAAAAGTCTGAATATTCTCTATAATGGTCTGGGAAATCTAGACAGGTATAATGGGTCAACTACCCCCTACCTGTCTAGATTTCCCAGACCATTATACATAACGATTCTATAGTCAGCGAGATTGCTTCGTCGGCTGAGGCCTCCTCGCAATGACAGTCACGTGTCATTGCGAGGAGGAACGACGAAGCAATCTCTCAGATTTCCTCACTTAAATCCTCCCATGTTGGATTCATCGTTTCAATCAGCGCAACTTTCTTGAGCCTTGACCCAGCTTTTATCTGTTTTTCACGCAGGATCGCTCCTTCTGCATCCGTTCCAGTCTCATAATATATGAGTTTGACACAGTTGTACTTCAATGTGAATCCCGAGACGGCCTTAGTCTTGTGTTCATAAACGCGTCTCATCAGATTACTCGTAACACCCGTATAGAAAACTGTATTGGATGGATTCGTCATGATGTAAACAGCAAATATTCTTTCATCCATATGCGTGGGATTGCTTCGTCGTTCCTCCTCGCAATGACAGGTGGTTAAATGGTCATGATATCTAACTTCGTCATTGCGAGCCTATCAAGGCGAAGCAATCTTGAGAGCTTTCAGAATTCATGGATTGCCGCATCAGCCGACGTACGTCGGCTTTCTCGCAATGACGAGTTCGTTCATAACTCTTCAACACTTCTTAAAAAAGATCCGGTGATTGGTTTTACGGGCTTTCGTTCACCGAGAGCATCGAGCACGATCGTTGGTTCGTCATCGTGAGAACGTGAGCGTGTCGCGTTTAGCGTGTAGGGAGTAGAAGATGGGCGGAGACGTACCTGTTCAGTGAGATCGTTTGAGAGTTCTTGAAGGAACTGCGATGGCTGAGCAAACATAAGCGTATCATCACCTGTTGAGATTGGATAGGTGAGAAAAAGATGACGGCGGGCGCGGGTGGTGGCAACATAAAAGAGGCGGCGTTCTTCTTCGAGGCCTCCTTCTTCGTCGAGAGCGCGTTGATGCGGGAATTTTCCATCGAGGAGACCCATCACAAAGACTGCGTCCCATTCGAGACCTTTGGCTTGGTGGATCGTGGTGAGGACAAGACGGTCAGGGTCGTCACTAAGAGTCGGTCGTTCGCGACCGGCTCTTAGTGACGCTTGGGCAGTATGGTCTTCTGTGAGCGTGACTTCTTCGAGAAACTTTGTGACATCATCGTACGACTCCGCAAAAAGGGCGAACTGTTCGAGGTCGTCGAGGCGTTCCATGAAGTCTGGATACTCCGCTTCGAGATAGTCGCGGTAGCCATTTGAAATCACGGCTCGGATCATGTCGGTGGGACGTTTTCCTACAAGCATTTTTCGCACCGTCACAAGCACGGCTTCAAAAGCATGGCCTGATTTGCCTTGGAAGATAGGTCCAGCAGAAGGCGATGGGTCGAATAGAACCGATGGGTCGAATGTTTGAAGTTTTGCTACGATCTTACTGGCGGTTACTGCACCGATTCCTGGTTGCATGCCGAGTACGCGGGTCCAAGCGAGTTCGTCTTTTGGATTCGCTACAATCCGCAGGTGTGCAACGACATCCTTTATGTGCGCTCGCTGAAAAAATTTCATTCCACCGCGAAAATCGTAGGGGATGTCACGTTTGGCGAGCTCGAATTCGAGCGCTTGCGCTTGAAACGACCCACGAAATAACACGGCAATATCTCGGAGCGCTGTTCCGTTGTCACGCAACTGCAACACCTGTTCTGCAATATACTGCGCTTCTTGAAACTGATTCGCGGCTGGCACAAGATTTGGTTTTTCACACGATGCACACACCGCACGAAGTTCTTTTTTGAACTGATCCTTATTTTGTTTGATCACCGCATTCGCCAAATCTAAAATTTCTGGACTTGAACGATAGTTTGTCACTAACTTAAAGGTCTTTGCTTCGGGATACGCATCTGGAAACTGCAAAATGTTCCTTATCTGTGCGGCGCGAAATGAATAGATCGATTGTGCGTCATCCCCAACAACAAGAACATTTTTGTGAACCGATGCAAGCTCGCGCACAATGTCCGCTTGGACGGTATTCGTGTCTTGGTACTCATCGACCAAAATATACTGAAACTGTGATGCAAGACGATCACGCACAACGGGATTTGTATACAATAATTTTCTAAGCAACAAAAGAAGATCATCAAAATCTACAATATCCGCCGTTGCCTTACGTGTCTCATACAGTTCGGCAATACGCTCAATGGTCGGAATGAGATCCCAAAAACTGTCATGCTTTTTCTGAACAGAATCGCGAATAGAAAGGCTCGCATTCATGCTGTATGAAATAATATTATGCAAATTCGCTGGTGATGGAAATCGTCGAGCAGTCGTGTCCACCGCAAGTTCTTTCACACACGATTTGATAAGAGCACGTGCATCTTCCTCGTCCATGATTGTAAAGTTAGATGTATGACCGACCGCAAAAGCATAGATGCGAAGCAGACGATTTGCGATCGAATGAAAGGTGCCGCCATACATTCCCTGCGGATAGGTAGAAAGAAGTCCTTCCACTCGCCCGAGCATTTCTCGAGACGCTTTATTTGTGAAGGTGAGCAACAAAATATTTTGCGGCGAAATCCCATTCTCAATCAAATACGCCACGCGGTATGTAATCGTCCGTGTTTTTCCGGACCCGGCTCCGGCAAGAACAAGACAAGGGCCATCGCCATTCAAAACCACATCGAGTTGCTCTTCGTTTAGTTCTTTTCGATAATCAATTTTACACCTGCTAGGATCAAAGCGATTTTGGAGGACAAATTCTTTCATATCTTGCACAGATTACCATGTCCAGACAAAAAAAGAACCCCGTCGGGCGGGGTTAGAGTGGCTGTGCTGCCGCTTTGCATTCGGTGTATACGATCCGTGCTTGGTAGCCATCGGGTCCTTTAGTCGCCGCACGGACAGCAGTCAGAAACGGAATCACTTTGGTCACGATCACTGGATTCTTGAAATCGTGATCAAGCGGATTGTCGTTCTCGAACAGCATGGCGACAACTTCATCGAGATCTCGCGTGAGATTCAGGATATCAGCAGTCGTAGGAACGATCTTTGCCTTGAACACCCGTGATGCAGTCGTACAAATTTCCTCAATCTTCTTGCGTGCATCCATCATCAGAAACGCGCGGCGACAGCGGTCAAGAATCTGGTCAATCCACGGAATCTTGAACTGGCGCAAATGTGCGGCGGCCATGTCGAGATCATCCGCAATGCGCGGAAATCCACGACGACTGTACGGCGCGATCGACACGCTCCGAAGCGTTCCAGCTGTTTTTTCGAGCCTCAGCGCCATAGCCTCTGCTCGATCCGTATCAAGCGTACGGCCATCTTTCCACCAACGCATTGCTTGATTCACCTCGAGTTCAAGATCATGCTTTACTCCCCAAGCGAGATCGGCAATCGACGTCAGATCCCACGCGCGGGTGGCGATGCGAGGCGAGATTCGCCGTGTCGTCGCCTTACGCTTGTCGAGACGTTGGTTTGCAGACCAGAGAATCGCGCCACGAGACGGACCGTTGATCCGATTCTTCACGTCGCGTGGACTCGTCGCCTTCTCCGCTTTTTCACGCGCCTTGACCTTATCGTCATCGCGCACGCTTTGAAGGTGGTTTGCCACTCCCCCAATCCGTGCGGAGTACGCATCCAAATCTTCTTGAGACGTTTCTTTGGTCATGTACCACGTCTGACTCAACCCCCAATCGAACGATCCTTGCATCACAGAAATCGTCTCACCTTCGCGAGCAATCCCATCGGATACGTGCTTCGCTTGTGAACGCAAGGCGTCGTAAATTCCCCCATTGAAAATCATGAAGAATTCATGACCGTTGGCATCAAGCTCCGTGTTGCGCACAAGCACCGCTCCTTTCAGAATATGAAACGTCTCCTTTCCATTCTTCAAGCTGTGCCGCGGCTCACACACGATGTAAAGCACATGCTCACGAACAACTTTCACCTGTACGCTGATGAAGTTTTCTCCTTTCACGAGCAATGTACGCCAGACGCGTTCAGATGCTTTTTTCACCATCGTCGAACGACTCCCTGTTGCTGGATTCATCGGTCCTCCCCTTGTTTTGAGACCGTCAGAAAGGTACACTGTTTTTACTATGATGTCAACCAACACTGAGGAAACTTCGGACGGGAAAAACTATCGAAAAAATGCGGCGGTGATTGTGACGGACGGGGATGGACGCGTGCTTTTGTGCGAACGTGCTGATTTACCTGGCGCGGTGCAAACGGTCCAAGGCGGGATTGATGAAAGCGAGTCTGCGGAACAAGCGGCACGTCGAGAGATTAACGAAGAAATCGGTCTCACGCATTCACAATATGAACTGATCGGCGCACTCAAAGAGCCAATGCGTTACACCTGGCCCGAAGAAGTGCGTGGATGGTTTATCGAACACGAAGAACTCGATCGCTTCGACGGCCAAGAACAATATTTCTTTCTGTTCAAAGTTGCTCCCGACGTCCCATTCAATCTCACTTCACATCACGCCAAAGAATTCTCCCGAGTCTGGTGGGGAACGCCCGAAGAAATGGTCGAACGGTCCTGGGAGTATAAACGAGAAATTTTAAAATCAGCGCTCACGCAGTTTGGATTGTTGAAATAAAAAAAGACCGCCAAGTTAATTGACCGTCACTGTTAATTGACCGTCACTTAGTGAAGGTCAGATTCATAAATAGGGCGAATTAGTATTTTAACACTAGCGTTGATGCAGTTTGGACTGATGAAATAAAAGTGACCGTCACTAAGTGACGGTCAGATAATGGAGCTAGGTGGCGAGTTGCCAGTCGAGCGTTTGGCCGTGTTTGTATGGGACGATTTCGTTTCCGTCACCGAGGTCGATCACGTCTGGGACAACCCAGGGTTCGCGGACGAGAGTGATCGTGCCTGTGTTGAGTGGAACGCGGTTCCACTGTGCGCCGCGTTCGGACAGAAACGCTTCGAGTTTGACGAGAAGATTGTACCGTTCGAACAGTTCGACGAGCACAGGGAGTTCGACAGGCGCGGTGAACACTCCGGAGGCCGGAGCTGGTGTTGATCGTTCCTTGGTCGGTCGCAGGTGGGGAGCGTTGTCTGAGCCGTAGAAAAAACGTGGATGTGAGAACGTCGCAAATCGCACGGCTTCCACGTCCTTCATCTGTTTCGGATACGGCATGCATTGCAAATGCACATCGCGATCCGCATCTGTTTCCACAACTTCCATGTGATGCGGTGTCACGGTTGCGGAAACGTACGAGTCTGCATTCATCACAAACTGCACCATGTCCGCGTCCGAAATGTGTTCAACACAGATAGGAAGATTCGGAAACTCTTCGCGGATGCCCGACAGAATAGGAATGAACAGCCGCTCACGATCTTGAGGCGACACAGACAGATCTGGAACTTCGGCATGAAACAAGGCAGCCTTTCGATAAGACCGCGCGACACGAAGGCAGTCACGGAACAAACGAGCTTCGTAGTCCTGAATCCCATGCGACGAATTTGTCGTTCCATTCGCCGGCATGATCTTGACCCCATACGCTCCAGCATCGAATGCGGCGCTGACCATGTCTGGCGTTGTTTCTGGTGTCATCATGAGCACCATGAGCGGTTCGAAATTTGGAAATCCAGCTTCGGTCGCGGCTTCGACAATATCACGTCGGTACTGAACCATCTGTTCAGCCGTCGTGATTGGCGGTACGGTATTTCCCATCGCATTTGCCCGCGCGAACTGACGGGCGATGTAAGCAAC
>CAYYFM010000040.1:0-5809 GCA_964471375.1 uncultured Gammaproteobacteria bacterium | reverse complement strand
AAATAAAGAATACTCGAGAGACGTTGATGTTGTTGGGTTATTTCGCGAACTGAAGGATATTGCGTCGGCACGAGAAGAAGCAGATCGGCTCATGATTGAGTTTGCATCAACAGACGAAAAGGCACGGGAGATACTGAATACCCCACAGTCGTCAGACAAACATGCGGAAGGTCCACTTGTTGAAGATCACTATCGGGAGATTTTGACAGCAATTGCGCTTTTGAGAGATGGAAAGCTGACATTTGAAAAGGCCTGTGAGTTTTTACCTATTCTTGAACTCAAAAATCAATGGGATGAAGTTGTTGATGTGATTAAGAAACATCCAAATCTTCTTATTGCTTTTGCGTTTGGCCATGATATTGCGAAATCAGACACAATAGGATTTGTTGGAGGGACGGAAGAAGCGGTTCGTGCAGGGATTGCAAGCAAGGAGGATCACAAGACATTCGATAAAAAGAAAAAACCAGCAAAAGATGCGGCAGAAACAGGAGATGAGACATTGTTAGCTGCGTTTCGAATAGAAAGGTTGGAGCGACAACGCACGATGACTGAGGTGTATACCAAATTATATCAGGAGTTTATGGACCAGACTCCTGAACTCTCATCGCTTGATCGTCAAAAAGTTTTTTTTGAAAAATATAAAATTTCTATCAGCTATTATGGTCATGCAGAGGATGCGTACGAAGGAGCGAATGTTCAAAAAATGGATGCATGGTCAGAGAAACTTGGGCTCACCGTCGAAGAGCGTGCATTGCTTCGATTTGCTATCAAGCAACATATCAACCCGTTGATCAAGTTTACTGTATCCGATCCAAAATTCGTTCACGCATTTGTTTTAGCGGCGCAAGGAGAAGGGGTCGATCCAAAAACAGCAATTCGTGTTCTGCAAGCAGGATTACTTGTGGATGGAGTTTTTGGAACGAGAAAGCTAAAAGAATCTGATCCAGTCGCCCGAATTTCCGATCCCATGCCACTCATTAATTTTTGGAATGCAGAAAAAACATATCCAGAGTTTGCTCATAAAGAAACTGAGCGTCTTGCGGCCTTAGAAACCCAACAGGTTGAAAAAGAGCGTAGAGATGTTATTCTTAAAGAGGTAGGACTCAATGGGGATTCATTAAAATCGCTTGGTCTTCCAGAAGGCCCGCTTCTTGGTAATGTCCTTGGGGCAGTGAATCGAGCGATTCGATTGGGCGAAGGGTTACAGAATGTCCCTGAGAATATTCGGGAGATTTTAGAGGAGCGAATCAAACGCGCGATAGAAAAAATTCGCGCGACTGCTTAATTCAAAGATTATTAACTCTCTATGGCAGAAGGATCAAAACCTGGTTCACACGAACTCATTGCCCAAGCGCTTGGGATGAGGAATGCAATGGCAGAAAAAGTGATGGTGGAGGTAGAAAGAGACGTTAGGCTTGATCGACAGAAAGCGGATGCAGAAAGAGTAGAGATTACGAAACTTCTTGAAAAATACACAGGGATGATTGCTTTTTTTAGTGACTTTATCTCATTAGCAAATCAAAAAAAAGCATGGATTCCAGCGGCCGGGCTCAAAGGAAAAGATCTTCTCGGTGAGGAGCAAAATTACATTCAGTTAGAAATTGAGCAGACTGATCTGGCGAATGAAGATGGTGGAAACTCCTCACGAGAGTTTTATTTGCTTCCACTCGGTGAAGATCAGTCATCTCTGTTGCAAGATTTTCTTTCTTTACCTTCTACAATGAAAAGTAACGTTTTGGCCTCTGGATTTTATGTGGAGGACAGTGCAGGACACCGTTCGAATGATATTCTCAACGAGAATATGCCAGATTATCACAAACAAGAACGGTCTCGAGAGGATGAAGATATATGGAATGCAAAAGCATCTGGGGTTACAAGGCAGGTCTATGACTTTTTAGAAAAAGGATTACATACCATTGAGGTCAGGAAGGATTTTGATGGGATGGAACAAGAAGACATGGATCAAATAAGATTGTTCGAACTCACAGAAGATTATTCTGTTGTGACAGAAAAAATCAGTGTCGGTATTCCAAAAAATACTGATTATAGGGTAAAATAAACGATTTATTGAGAAAAAACTGGTCATTTGACCAGTTTTTTCGTCCGTGATTTTAACGAGAAATCGGATTTTTTCCCACCCCACTTACGCGGAGTGCGATTGAGAGATTCTGTGAGGATTTTTTCTTTGAGTCGTGTGAGGTTGTTTTGTGCTGTGGTGATGTATTCAGGAAAAGCTTCGATGCGTTCGCCGAGCTTACGCTTGAGAACACGAGTGACGGCGAGTTGAATGTACGGCGCGGTGAGTCCGAAACCTTCCAGGAGTTGATTTGGCTCGCCGGATTCGCCATAGCGGTCTGGCATACCGATGCGTTCGACAGGGACAGGGCTGTATGCGGCTAGGGTCTCGCAGACCGCTCCACCGAGGCCTCCTGCAGCTTGGGCTTCTTCGACGGTGACGATTGCACCCGTTTCCTTCGCGGCGGTGACGATCGCTTTGATGTCGAGAGGCTTGATGGTGTGAACGTTTAGAACACGCACCTCGATTCCTTGTTTTGAGAGCTTATCTGCTGCGACGAGTGCTTCGTAAAGAAGGGGACCGGTTGCAATAATAGTCACATCAGATCCGAATCGGAACGTTTCTGCGCGGCCAATTTTGAACGGAGTTTTATTTGTCGTGAACACAGGTGATTTTTCTCGCGCATAACGAACGTATGCAGGACCGATAAGCTTTGCAACGAAAAGCGTAGCTTTTTGCGCTTCGATGGCATCACAAGGGGAAACAACCGTCATGTTCGGAAGCACACGCATGATTGCAATGTCTTCGATCATCTGATGCGTTGCGCCATCAGGTCCAACAGAAACTCCCGCATGGGCACCAGCGATTTTGACATTATTTTCAGATAACGCCACGGTCGTGCGAATTTGTTCCCAGTTTCTTCCTGGCGAAAAACAGGCATACGATGAGATAAATGGTACTTTTCCCGCCATTGCCATACCGGCAGCAATTGCAGCTAAGGATTGTTCAGATACACCCATCTGGACAAATCGATCTGGAAATTTTTCCTTGAACCACAAGCTTCGAGTAGATTCTGTAAGATCGGCGCATAGCACGATCACATTTTTGTCTGCCTTTCCCGCTTCAACAAGTCCAAGCCCATACCCGTCACGAGTGGGTTTTTGGTCGAGAGATTTTAGGTCAAACAGGTTACGCACAAGGTACGCTGCATGGTTGATACTAGATTTTTGTTTTGAAGGCATAGGATCGTTTGTGGCTTACTTGAGGTTATTTCGGTTTCGATTTCGTACAGAGCGGATGATCTTTACCGCCACCCAGATGAATAAGCCAATCGGAACGAGGATTCCACCGCCAACAATGACGAACCAGACGAGAGACGTTGCAAGAAGTTGTCCAATGGCGATAAGTGCCTGACCGGCTTCTCGGACAATAGTTCCGAAACGAAAATCTTTTGTTGGGATACGGATCGTTGGTTCTTCAGACAGTTCGATGCTGATCGTTGAATAACTCGTGCGGTTTTCGATGTACTGGAGTCTTCCTTCGAGTGATTCAATAGTGTACCGAACAGTGGAGAGATAGGATTGCACCTGGAGAATTTCCTCGACCGTTGTCGCGCGTGTGAGAATTTTTAAAAATTCAGCCTCTTGCGCTTTTGCGTTCCGAAGTTGAGCCTCAAGATCGGTGAATTGTTCAGTGACATCCTGCCCTTGCGCGGATTCTGTCGTTACAACCAAAGCGTACGACTTTATTTCTGTGATCGTTGTTTCAAATTCTGCGGATGGAACTCGCACGGTGAGTGATCCGTAATGCGTGCCATCTTCTCGTTCGGAAACGGACGAGTCTTGCACAAATCCACCTTTACTAGATGCCAGCGTGCTCATTTTTCCAGAAGTTTCGCTTACATCCTCTACTTCAAGATCGAGATATCCTGTTTTGATAATCTTTTGATCGACCTCGGCAGCCGTGAGGCCCGCCGTTGGTTCAAATTCTGGCGGAATGAGTCCACGATCGAGTTCCCGTAAAGCAAACTCATCTTCCGCATACATCATTTTTTCTGAATCCGTTGAATATCCCATCATGGGCGCAATCGCCGATTGAAACGAGCTCGTTGATGTGAAGGCAGATGGTAGATTAAACGTATTGGATGTGACGAGGGCAAGCAAGATGAGGAGAGAACCTCCAATAATCCCACACGCGATCCATCCGAGATGTTTCGTATTCATATTATTCATGCTCACTCTTAATTCTTCCCCCAAGTGTCCGAATCTGTTCGATTGCAAGAATCGACTCTTCACCTGCCTTGGGTGGCATGCCATGCCAGCGGAAGTCGTATTCCATGTATTCGACGCCGTAACCTGGGATCGTGTCGGCGATGATGACAGATGGTTTTTCGGAAACGCCGTGTGCGCGTTCGATGGCGGTGACGAAATCGCGGATGGAGTTGCCGGCACAGCGGATTACATTGATATTAAACGCTTCAAATTTTGCCGCAAGCGGTTCAAGGGGCATAATTTCTTCCGTCGTTCCGTCGATTTGGATATTGTTGCGATCGATAATGAATGTGCAGTTATACAGTTTGTTTCGTCCGGCAAATAACATCGCTTCCCACGTAATTCCTGCGGCAAGTTCGCCGTCAGACATGACACAGTAGACGCGCCAAGGAGAACGATCTAGAAGCGCGGCATAAGCAAGACCGACCGCCTGTGACGATCCATCGCCGAGTGGTCCGGCTGTATTCTCAACCCCTGGGAGTTTGAGTCGTTCAGGATGACCTTGTAAACGTGAACCGAGTTTGCGCAACGTCATCAATTCATTTTTTGGAAAGTATCCAGCATGTGCAAGGGTGGCATATTGAACAGGACAGATATGGCCGTTTGAAAGGACGAAACGATCACGGTCTTTCCACATGGGGTGTTTTGGATCATGAACCATCACATGAAAATACAGCGCGGTAAACACGTCGGTCATCCCAAGTGGTCCAGCAGAGTGCCCGCTTCCAGCTTCTACAAGCATGTCGATGATGTCTTCGCGGATCGTGGTTGCACGTTCCTCGAGCTGTTTGAGTTTGCGATCATGCAAATGCAAGTTGTTTCGAACTTTTGGTCCAAGAGTGAGATTCGGCATACGCATTTATTTTATCAAATTTTGATCCGAAAGTCGCTTTAAACGGCGATGGAGATGGAAAAGATGGCGGAGATTGTCAACAATGGTTGCGACAATATCCACCGTACTTTTTCGCCGCGGATTTCGTTTTTCAACCCATCGTACAGGAATTTCACGAACATCAAATCCCATTTGACAACTGAATGCAACGAGTTCTGTATCAAAAAACCAGCCCGGATGAGTCGTGTGTTTTGCGACACGTTGCCAAGCCGTTTTTTGAATCGCTTTGCATCCACATTGTAAGTCCTTTACAGGAACATGCAGGGCGATTTGAACAAGGCGACTATATCCTTGTGATAGGACTTCTCGAAACCATGAACGTTTTACGGATGCGTCAGAAAGAAGTCGAGAACCAACAACGAGATCGGAGTTTTCTACAACCTGAATAATTTTTGCGAAATCATCGAGATGGGTGGCTAGGTCTACATCCATGTAGGAAAAAATGTCTGAATCGTCCGTCTCCCACAATTGTCGAAGCGCATTTCCTCGTCCTTTTTCTTTGATTGTTTCCACACGAAGGCGTGTGAATTCTTTACATAAATTTTGAACCTGTATGGAAGTATTGTCTGTGGATCCATTATCCGCGACAACGATGCTCCAGTCATAGTTTGAAAACAGTGAAGTAAAAGT
>CAYYFM010000039.1:0-21437 GCA_964471375.1 uncultured Gammaproteobacteria bacterium | reverse complement strand
AGATCGACGTCACTTGCGTCCCCTCTATTCTACAACAAAGCCACGAGTATTTCTACTCGCGGCTCTGTGGACAAATGATCGAGGGAGTAGCGAGTAGCGAGTAGCGTGTAGGGAGTAGCGTGTAGGAAAAAACTAAACACTAAACGCTACACGCTAAACGCTACACGCTAAACGCTAAACGCTACACGCTACACGCTAAACGCTAAACGCTACTCGCTACACGCTACACGCTACACGCTACACGCTACACGCTACACGCTACACGCTACACCCTTATTGTAACTGCTCTATAAACCCACTTGCGATTGTAAATAATCCAGCAACCAAAATCGTTCCAAATATTCCTACGGCGATCTGTTGCACACCGTGGTGATGACCGTGATCACGACCGGATGATGTCATGACTGAAATTGCTCCCATGATAATGAAATTGATAGAAACGATTCCCATAAGCATGAGAAATACGCGTGCCATGCGAGCTGAGGAAATAGCAAATTCGGCGTCGGTAGCGGTAGCGGCATAGGCCGACTCAGGATAGAGGACCAATGCCACAAATAGGACCAATGTCGCAAGGATAGTTTCTACGATTGTTTTTACACGAGTTCCGTCCGCGCGGCCGGCAACCGCTTTCATTGCGGCACCCATTGCTTTTCCTGTATCCGCCTTACTTGTCGCACCGCTCGCAACAACTGCGTCACGAACAATCTGCACAAGCTCTTCCTCTCCCATTTGTGCAGGCAAATATTTTTCAAGCACAGCGATTTCTTGTTTTGCGCGTTCAGATTCTTCTTCTCTTCCAACTTTTTCTTCGGTCTCTTGCACTTCCTTCAACTGCTTCACCTGACCCTTAATAATCGCTATTGCTTCGTCATCGGTGAGCGGATGCATCAAATCGATTTCCTTATTCTTCAGCGCAGACTTAAGCATGCGCAAGGTGGACAACCGTCCCGCATCTTGCGCTTTCATCGCTTCTTTAAGATCATTGTTAATTTGTTCTGTCAGCATATGAAATCAGTATAACAGAAAAGCAGTGGCACGGGGATGTACAGATCGTTACAGATATACAGATGTACAGATTTTTCCTAAATATCTGTACATCTGTATATCTGTACTTTTCTGTACATCCTGTACCACTGCATTTTTGCTAACGTCGGAACGTTTTCTTTTCTGGTTCCACAAACTTTCCTACCTTGATGAGATACTCGCGTTTGTCTTTCATTTCTAAACGACGCAAAGCACTTACCTGCTTTCTATGTTGGTTAGGAGGTTTTGCATAAAACCGCCCTTTGCGCGCTTCGAGCATGTTACCGCTTTGTTGAATACGTCGGCTAAACCGGCGTAAAAGCGCTTCAAAACTCTCACCTTTTCGACGTTTTACATCTACCACAAAATTGACACCTTCCTTTCTAATAATAAGATGGCTGTAGGATACCAGTCTACCAGAAAACGGTCAAGATCAGTGGCATACTGCACCGAAACCATGTCTCTTTCAAAATTCCAGCCAGATTGGAACAGGTCTATACTCAAAAGGGACCTCTGCAAAAGGCAAGTTATTCAAAACAATTCACCTCATACTAGACAAAACAACAGGAAGCAGTACAGACCCATGATAAGTGCAGGTAAACCAATCCACACGTGGTGGTGATTCTATTAACCTACTGAATAATTGTACGGCCAAGTGTCCAAGGGTTCAAGGACCAAGGATCCAGAGGGTCTGAAACTAGCGGACAAAGAGCACGCCGAGAGAGCCACTCACGTGCTCAGGATGCCACCTGCCCACGCTCGCGCCACCCGCGCCCGCGTTCCCAAGAGCCACAAAGCTCCCGCCAGAGCTGCACCCTCTTGTCCACGCATAACGATCTGGAAGATGTCTCGTGTTTGTGCTGTTGAACCTGATAAGGGTGTCATAGATCGCTTCTGTGGGAGTTTGTCTTGTGAGAATGGTGATTTTAAGATTTTCGAGTTCATCTGCGACTTTTCGCCACTCGAAGGTAATTCGTTTAGTGAGATCTGCTTTTTTGGTTTCGAATTCTGTGATGGCAGATTTGAATAGTTCTGGAACTTCCTGATCTTTAAACAGATCATTTCGAAGAAAGTCGACGATGACTTGTGTTTGGTCTATGTAGTTCTTGTCTGTAGAGTCTGGGAGGACTTCTTTTGAAACAAGTGACCATCGGAGGGTTGGGGTTTCTGTTGTGTAGAAAGGTTCGTTTTTGTACCAATCGGTGTTGAAGAGTACTTTCCCTTTTCCGTCGTTCTTAAACTTTGGTTCCATGATCTCGTTCATCTTTTCCATGGTGAGAGGGGTGCCGTCAGGTGCTTTATCGACACGAAGGACGAGGAACTGGTTGAGTTCTTTGGCTTGTTCGAGATCTGCTTTCGAAAATGGGATGGGTGGGATGTCTTTGATATCTATCTTCGTTCCGAATGTGTTTTCAACAGCTTGTGGACCAAAGACGTTTTCAATCCCGAGAACTTCGATTGCTTCTTTGAGCTGTCTTTCACTGTATGTTTTTCTTTCCTGTTCTTCCCATGCTCGTTGTTCTGATGCAGGAATTTTATTTTCATGAAGAGCTGATGCAATGTGTTTCATTAATTCTCCGAAACGTTTTACATCAGAAAGACTCATTTCATTGTTATCTATGAGTGGAATAAGTTGTTCTGGATGCGTTTTGTTGTATTTCTTTACGAGAAGAGCGAGTTGGTCGGTGAGATTATCAACATAGTTCCCAACCTTGGGAGAAAGGTCTGCTTTGCGCATGTGGGAGACTGGAGAGTCGAGATGAGGGGAGGAGTCGTGGAAGCGGGAAGAGTCTGGCATAAGATCTTTTTTTAATTGAAAAAAGGTCTATAGAAACCTCTACGGGTCAACGGCACCAGTCTCAGGTTCTTCGTCTGATCGGGCGGCAAAGCTCATGAGGACAATGTGGTCTTGTGAGTCCGTGACAGGAACTTTTTTCGCATTTGTCACAATTGCATAATACACCGCGTGATCACTGAGTGGTGCGGACAAGGAAATCTCCAAATGTTCAGCTCCAGGCGCATAAAGAAGCTTCGATGTTCCAATGACCTCCCCCGGAACCCCATCATCATCCGCATGAATCTCTACATAGCCAGATTCATCAATTACAACAAACCCAACAGACACGACCGACGATCCACTCATCTGATTCTCCACATACACGGCATTTCCCTCTTCTTTCATCTGCTCAAATGTCTCCACCCGCACATCTGGAACAACCAACTCTTGAACAGGCACTTTCTCCCAAGGCGAAGTTTTTATTATGACAATGGCAATAACAAAAAACATCACTACAAATAATGCAATAACCAAATAAATTCGTTTCATAATAGTCTACACGCTACTTACTCACCCGATCCTCCCTCTTAAACGTTACCTTCATCTGTGGCACATACTTATTCTCAAACTGATCTCGCAACTCAACCGATTCATTTTTCATAATCAAGTTCATCGCCAAATCACTCATCAATTCCTCATCGGCCTTAATCTCCGCATCCAAGTCATCCAACTTGCGCGCATCATCTGGAACCGACTCTTTCACCTGATTCTCAATCGTTTTCTTTTCATTCTTAAGCGTCCCCATCTCATCAACGAGCTCCCCATACCGACTGTTATGCGTTAATTCATCTTTTATCACCTGTTTTAATTTCTTCCGTTCATCCTTTTTTTCCTGAAGCTCTTTATGAAGTTCCTGAAGACGAGAGAGAGACATAGGGTATAAGTCAAAAGTAAAAAGTCAAAAATAAGAATTATCTAAATTCTTGCAAATGATACCACCTCTGGCCCTCTTGCCAAAACTTCCTAGGGTGTGTACAATCCTCGAGAAATCAATTTTATGCAAAAATCTTGCGTTGTTACAGGCAAAAAGACATCAACGGGCAATAATGTTTCTCACTCTCATGTGAAGACAAAACGCCGGTTGTATGTGAACCTCACAAAGCGCCGACTGGTGAATCCAGCGACCGGTCGTGTCGTAGCGGTAAACATTTCTGCCCGCGGAATGCGCACGCTCAAAAAGTGGCAGACGGAAGGAAAAAAATACGACCTTGTAAAAATGGCTGCATAGATAAAACCCCTCCAGCTTATGTTGGAGGGGTTTTTGATAATCTCTGAACATTTTACATCAATGCATCCTTGCAAGCCTTTGCAACGCGGAACTTTACCACGGTTTTGGCTGGAATCTGGATAGATTCTCCTGTGGCTGGGTTGCGGCCCATGCGAGCGGCGCGGGCTACTTTTACAAGCTTTCCGAAACCTGGGAGTACGAATTCGCCTGCGCCTTTCACCTGCTTGTAGGCAAGTTCGGTGAGCTTATCCATAAACATTGCGACGTCCTTCTTTGCCATTGCTGTTGACTCGGCGAGTTCTGCCAACATTTGGCTCTTCGACATTTTTGCCATAAATAGGTAATTAGTCCCGACCGTCTAAACAACGGCCTGTGGAAAACTTAGGATTTACTGCGTTATCGTAGCATACTGTCAAACTTTTGGCTAGAATCATGGGGATACTGGCACACGTTTTAAAAACCATGCTCGTGCTTTGTCAAGATCTTCAGCAATCAACCTCTTCATTTGTTCGTCTCCTTCCCATGGAACAAGATCTCGTGTTTTTTCGAATAATCGAACGGAAAGTGATTTTCCTGTGAGGTCTTTACAGACATCAAGCAGATGCACTTCAAGCTTTAAATTGATTCCTGTTCGTCCATCATTCACACAGACGACTGATGGATAATTATGCCCTTCAAAAATCGTTTCTCCCGTGTAAACTCCAAGCGCTGGAATAATCACCCCATGCTCAACCGCAATATTAGCCGTTGGACATCCAAGGCCCGTTGCAATTCCTTCGCCACGTTCGACGCGACCAGTGAGGATGAGGGGGGTCATAGAGAATAAAGGTTGAAGATCGAAACTTTCAAACTTCTACCTTTCTTTGTTGCTGTTCAGTAAACAACATCACCGCTCCCACCACTGCTATTGGCGGGACAAATAGATTCACAACGGGAATACCGAGACCGAGAAAAATAGCAGATCCGAATCCCAATACAAGTCCTTTGTGAGACAAACACCACTTTCGGCGTTCCTCGAATGTCCATCCGTGAAAATCAAAGGAGAAATCGAGGAAATCGAGGGCAAGGAAGAATGCGGTTGCAATGTATCCGAGAGTCACAAATGCGATCGGACCAAAAACACCTGGCACAACATATAGAATAATGAGTCCAGCCTGGATAAGCAAGTACCACCAAAGTTTCTTTGCTCCGTGTTTCACAGACGGCCACACATGGCTCCACCATGGATGTTCTTCTACTTCACCACCTAATGCTCGTGTCGTTTGTTGGGCGAGTGTGTCATAAAACGGCGCAGATATGATGGAGCCGAAAAAAACAAACAGCGCAGAACCGATAAACAATATCGCACCGATTAAAGCAACGATAATCATGACAACGAGCACGACTTGCCACCAGTTAGAAGGATCTGTAGAAGCGAACGTTCCACGTAAAGCCCATGAGGCCCCTGCAATGAACAGAACGAATAATAAAGCATTCACGAGAACGGGAGCAACGAGCAATGACCAAGAAGACCGCATCTTTAGAAGCTGCCTTCCTCCTTTCAAAACGTACGAAAACCCTGCGCGAATTCCTTTCACGTCTGTCCAACCTGTGCGAAATTCATGAACGGCGGGGTGTATGCGAAACATAAGCAATGGCTGATTCTAAAATCGGAATCATATCAGGATAGGTCGAAGCGTTCATCACCTCCTTCACAGAAACCCACTTTGCCTCATAGGCATGCTGGGCCGGATCTGGATACAACTCAGCGTTGACTGTCGTTTCAAACAGAAAGTAGTGAATATCCTTGTGGACAAGGGAACCTTTTTTTGCAAACCGATCACGAAACCAGATATCAATTTTTCCAAGTGGTTCAAGCAGACGAATCTGGGCAAGACCTAATTCTTCGAGTGTTTCCCGTGCCGCAGCTTCTTCTAGCGATTCGCCATTTTCCACATGACCCTTTGGAAAGGTCCATTTTCCATAAGAATCAAGCATGAGGGCAAACTGAACCTGTCCATCGACACGACGGAAGACAATTCCTCCTGAGGAAACTTCACGTTCAACGGAACGCGGTTTACTGCGCGAGGAGGAGCTCGATGGCTTTTTCTTTTTGAGGGTCATGATTTGCAAGGGCTTCTTCACGCGTGTAGTCAACGATCACATCAGGAGTGATCCCTGTTTCGTTAATGCTACGACCATTTGGTGTGTACCATTCTGCAATAGTAATTTTAACAGCTGATCCATCTTCAAGCTCGCGATAGTCCTGCACCGATCCTTTTCCAAATGTTTGCGTTCCAACAACCGTTGCAAATTTATAGTCTTGAAGCGCACCTGCAACAATTTCTGATGCGGATGCACTCCCACCATTCACAAGAACGACCGTTGGAATCCCCTGCAACCGTGGGGCAGAAACTCCAGAAAATGATTTTGCGTCATCTTGTTCTTTCTCCACGACAACGGTTTCGTATCCAACCCATGCCGAGGCCACGTCTATCGCCGCTGTTAACAGTCCGCCCGGATCGCCTCGTAAATCGAGAATGATACGTGTTGCGCCTTTACTCAGAATATCGTTGATCGCGTTATTAAATAACTCCGTCGTATCATCGTTGAATGTAAAAATCGAAATCAATGCGATTCCTTGTTCGTCAACCGACCATTTCACCGAGTCGATCGTGATGGTGTCGCGAACAATGGAAACTTCGGTCAACACATCATCCCCTTCATGCACAACAGACAACACAACGGTCGTTCCCTTTTCCCCGCGAATGAGACTAACGGCTTTTTCAACGGAAATTCCATACGTCTCGACGGTATCGATCATCACAATCGCATCCCCTGCACGAATCCCAGCAGTTTCAGCTGGAGATCCTGCCAAGGGAGAGACAACAACGAGTTGCTCTTCCTTCATCCCAATTTCTGCGCCAATTCCACTAAACGACCCAGACAGCATGCTTTTAAAATCTGCCGCAGCGTCTGGATCGAAATACGTTGTGTATGGATCGCCAGCCGCCGCGACCATTCCTTCTATGGCTCCGTAGAATAATTCCTTGTCGGAAACGGGTTGTTGATAATATTTTTCCTTCACTAAATTCCACACATCCCAAAACTGCCCAAACTCAACGTTGTCTGCGAGCGTTGCGGACACTTCATCTTGATTGAGCACAAGACCTTCTCCGGCTGGAACGGCTGCCCGTACTCCTTGCTCCTTTCCTAAAAACCATCCACTTGAAAAAGCGAATGCTGTAATCACGATAAGGAAAAGAATAATGACGGCGCGTGGCTTGCGACGTGTCTCTGAAAATGTTCCATGATGCATAATGGAGATAGGATACCTCATTATATGCTATCATGGCAAAAATATGTCCAAACGCCTCCGTCGATTCATTTTTCTTGCCTTTTCCATCGTTTTTTTAATACTTGCACCACTCATCGTTTTGTACACGGCTGGATACCGCTATAATTTTGGAACCGGTTCTATCGTGCAAACAGGAGTTCTCTCACTTACATCAACGCCAAAATCAGCTCGTGTATCCTTGGATGGAAAACTTTTAGGATCAACCACTCCCACTGTTTTTAAAAATATCTTCCCAGGAGAACACACGATTCGGCTTGAAAAAGATGGTTATACCTCTTGGGAAAAACATCTCACGGTCGAGAGCCGACAAACAGCGTTTGTGGAAAACGCCGTCCTATTTTTGAATGAAACTCCGACTCTCATTCGTGAAACAACATTCACAGCAGTGCGTGTTAATCCAACGCGTTCAAAAGCGGTCTATACGATCACGCAAGGACAATGGGCAGAAATATGGGTGCATGATCTCATAATCGGAACTGAATCACTCGTAAGTCGCCTCCCCATCACGACAAACACACAAATACAATTCCAATGGTTAGACAACGACACGATTCTCTCGATTGAGGCGATGAATGGGGAAAAGTCAACGAGCACACAGATCGATGTGACGACAAATACCCCTGTTGACTGGAAATCAGATTCAGATATTGTTCTGACAAATCGAATGGACGATGTTGTTGTCTCGCGAAGACAAAACGAGACAGATATGATTCTCGCTTATCTTCCATACGGAGATTATCAACTCATCGAAACAGCTGTTGATGTTATTTTTCTCAAAGAAAAAAACGAGGATCGTATCGTTCTCGTTCGTTCTTTGGGTGGTGATCAACCCATTTTACTTAATACTCATGCAACATCGTGGCAATGGGAACCTTCTGGAACTCGATTGTTGTATAGTGACGGTTTCGATCTACACGTCTTTGATGTCCGAACTCAATCAGATGAAACGCTGACGCGTCTTTCCTATGCCATCACCAACGTTTCCTGGATTCCTGGACTTCCTGTGGTTCTCTATGCGCAAAATGACGCCATTTATGCAATCGAATTCGATCACCGCGACTACCGCATCGTGACTCAAGTTGCGTCTGGAACCAATATCCAATCATTCACAACCAATTCAGACGGCAACACCCTCTACTTTTTCGGCACCGTCGGAGATAAGACGGGATTATTCTCTAAGCGACTGGAGAAATAATATTTTCTAGGACCTCTACAACTCCACAAAACTATTATCTCCCACGATCAGGCGATGTGCGGTTTTTGGGTGGGTGCGGCGGGCGTCGACAAGGGTGGTGTTGAGTCCGATGAGACTGTTGCAGATGCGTTCGGTCGTGTCAATCGTTGCTCCAGAAAAAACAACGGAATGTTCGAGTTCGGAGTTGATGACTTTGACATCATTACCAACCGATGTGTAGGGCCCGATATAAGAACCAGAAATCAAACAGTTTTCGCCAATGGTGACTGGGCCACGCACAAGAGAGTCGGCGGTAACACGTGTCCCTTTTCCGATCGAGACTTCGCCTTGAATTTGCGCGCCCTCCTCGATCGTTCCTTCAATAACAAACTGATCTGTCGCAAGACAGTCAAGTACAAGCGCATTTCCTTCAACGAGTGCGTCTGGTGTTCCGGTATCCTTCCACCAACCAGTAATCTCTTCCCATCCAACCTTTTTTCCTTGCTCGATGTACCACGTGTTGATATCAGAAATTTCGTACTCACCACGTGAGGATGGATTGATTTGAGAAAACGCGTCAAAATAATCTTCGTTGTACAAATAAATTCCGGTAACAGCAAAACTAGATGGAGGCTCGCATGGTTTTTCGAGAATCCGTTTGAGGGTCCCGTCTGGATTAAATTCTGGAACACCAAAACGTTGTGGATCTTTCACATGAGAAAACGCAAGCATGCAGTCGAGTCCTTCGTTTGTGAATCGCTCGACGAACTTGTTGATGGATCCAAGAATAATGTTGTCACCAAGAAAAAACAAAAATTTATGACCGCGCAGATGTGATTCTGCATTTGCGACCACATGGGCCACTCCTCGAGCTCCACCCGTCTGTTCAAGATAGCTGATGTGCGCGTTCCAAATCGATCCATCTCCAAAAACTGCCCGCATGCTCTCAATTTCGCCTGGATTCACATTGATAATAATGTCCAAAATCCCTGCCGCGACTATTTTATCAATGACATGCCAAAGCATCGGCTTGCCAGCAAGCGGAATCAGATGTTTGTTCGTTGTCCAAGTGATTGGACGAAGACGCGTCGCATGACCTCCCGCGGCAATAAGTGCTTTCATAATGACTGAAATCTACGTCGAACAGCATTTTTTATCAACCCCTCTTGACCAAAAACGTCAAAAATGTTAAGAAATATCGGCACCGGAGAGGTGTATCGGGATTCGCCTGTAACGGCGAAGGGTGGTCAATGTCAGAAATCATCAGCCAAGAAGAGGCTCGACGTCGCCTCGGTGAAGACGTCGTGATCGGACTTGAACCAAAAAACGAGTGGGTGTTTGACATCGAAAAAGGAGCAATTCGTCGTACGGACGGTCGCTTCCACGACGGTCGAGTAGTCCAACATCCAGGAGGATGGTACGTCCTTGCCATCCACGAAGAGCCAAACACGCCAGAACCGTCCGATGGTTCTCATCGCATCGTCGGTCATACGATCGTCGATCTGAATCCGCGTGGCCTTGTTCGTGTCCGCACGAACAAAGGTCTGAACGGAACGATCCAGGAACTGAAACCGTCGAGTCTGTCGAAAGGCGAACTCGAGTCGGAGGGACGTGCTCCAGACGCAGTACTCGAGGCCAATCCTCAACGACTCACTGGATTCATCGCCGTGTACCTGAACCGTGTCGAGTTCGATGACACGGAAGGGATGACGCCTGGTGAATTCGTCTCGAAGTCGACGGACGGTCGGAGCATCTCGGCGCTCGCCAAGCTCAAACTGCTCTAGTCAGTAATCACTCGCGTTGTGGATTCATTTCACAACGCTTTTTTCTTTTGTGCATATTTCTCCATCGTGTCGCGAAGCGCTGAGGAAATAGGACGCATAGTGATCTCTTGTTCAGATAATCGATCAGAAAACATGATGTTATTTGAGCGACCTTTTGAAGCAAGACCGAGTGTTGTCAGATCCGCATTCAAAATCCATTCATTTGTATGTGTTGGGTCAACGAGTTCTTGATAGAGAGCGAGCAAATCGCGATGACGCATGACTCCAGGATTGACCACATGAAAAATTCCCGTTGCCTTTTTTTCCATCAACTGATGGAACACGTCGATCATATCTTCGACGATCGTGACACTATTTTCAACGTCGATCACTTTTGGATACTTTGACAACTTGTCGATCAAGTTTCGTCCGCCTGGCTCATGATCAATCGGCATGCGAATACGGGCGATACCAACATTTGGGAGGGTAGAAAGCGCAAGATCCGCGGCCCATTTCGAACGAGAATACGTTGGGAGTGGATTTCCAAAATCATGTTCGCGCCACATTTTGTCTTCATGCGGGGCGTCACCATAAAAAATACATCCAGATCCCATGTGAAGCAAGTAAACACCCGTATCCTGACACGCAGAAGCAATCAGAATCGGAACGACCGTATTTCCGACGATCGTCTCATGTGGATGCTCATCGCACCAATCTACATTCGGCACTCCTGTAACCCCGATCGCATTTAAAACAGCGTCCGGACGATGAAGATCGATCTCCCGACGTGCATCGTCTGCTGTATGAATCTGAACGGTCGACAAAACCGCATCATCACCCCAGACATTTTTGCATCGATTGCCAATGTAACCGTTGCCGAAAATAAGTATTTTCATAAAGAGATTCTGGAGGGAGTAGGGTTTAGCGTGTAGCGTGTAGCGTTTAGCGTTTAGCGTGTAGCGTGTAGCGTGTAGCGTTTAGCGTGTAGCTAAGTCCCTACACGCTACTTCCTACACGCTACTTCCTACACGCTACTTCCTACACGCTACTTCCTACATGTTACTGTTTCTGATACTGCTTCTCGTAATACGTCATAAACTCACCGGATTTGATTGGTCTCCACCAGTCTTCGTGAGACTGATACCATTTAACGGTTTGTGCAAGGCCGTCTGTAAATGTGATTCGAGGTGTCCACCCAAGTTCGCGACGAATTTTTTGACTGTTGAGCGCATAACGTCGATCGTGACCGGGACGGTCCTTGACATACTCGATCGAAGTTTCATCTTTGTTAAGCTGTGCAAGTAATAATTTTGTAATTTCAATATTCGGCATCCGCTCACCTGTTCCGATATTGTACACCTGACCTAGCTCGCCTTGTCGGAGAACCAAATCGATCGCGCGCGCATGATCCTCTGTGTGCAGCCATTCCCGAATTTGCATTCCATCGCCATACACCGGGACTTTTTTTCCTTCCATCAAGTTGGTAATAAAAAGTGGAATCAACTTTTCTGGATAGTGATACGGGCCGTACATGTTTGCGGCATGCGTGATGACAACAGGTGTTTGATATGTGTGCCAATAGGAAGCAACAAGGTGATCGGAAGCCGCTTTTGCAGCGGAATACGGCGAGCGCGGTTCGAACGCAGCAGACTCGTCCGTCTCCCCTTCCATGATCGCACCGAACACTTCGTCTGTTGAGATTTGAACAAAACGCTGGATTTGATATTTTCGAACAGCCTCAAGCAATGTGTGAACACCAAATACTGCTGTTGTCAGAAACGCTTTTGGATCAAGAATCGATCGATCCACATGCGACTCAGCGGCGTAGTTGATGATCGCGTCAAATCCACCTTCAGACAGAATCGCGTCAACAATCACCTCGTCTGCAATATCCCCTTTTACGAATCGATAGCGTGGATCATTTTCGATATCCAAAAGATTCGCAGGATTCCCTGCATACGTCAGTTTATCCAAATTAACGATCTGAACGTCTGGATACGTCGCCAACTGATAGCGAATAAAATTCGATCCAACAAACCCAGATCCACCAGTCACGAGAAGTTTCATACTGCCAGCACTCTACCGAATCAGAGCCCGAGATGCAACTTGGCGAGGTACCATGATGCGATAACGTGACTGTCCCAGATTTCGCCTTTGCGGATCGCGGAATCGATTTCGTCTGCGGTCATCGTCAAAACCTCTAGAACTTCGTCATCGTGATCACCAACTTTTTTCAAATCAGTCGCATACATGACAAAAATCCATTCATTTGTGAGAAATGGCATCCCCGCACAGCGTCCAATCTCTACCATGGTTCCTGCTTCATATCCTGTTTCCTCGCGCAATTCTCGAACAGCGGCTTCGACGGGAGTTTCTCCTAGTTCAATTCCCCCTGCCGCCTGCGCAACCGCAATTTGATCGAGTAAGTATTTATACTCGCGGATCATGATAAACTTTCCATCATCATCACGAGCGACAATTTGAACCGCGTGATTTTTATCTGCAAAATTATACGTCCCTTCTTTTCCGTCTGGACGTCGAAACTGTCTTTTGACATGGGTCCAAAAAGAATTCTTGTCGATTATTTCTTCTGAGAGTGTTTGCCAAGATTCGATCATAAAAAATTAGTTAACACGAATGAGTGACAACACAATGCTTGGAATAAATAACGCTCCCACGACCGCAAGCAACCGGTACGATTCGAAACCAGTACCTGTCTGCCAGGTGATCCAAGCGCAGAGAATACCAAGAAGAAAAACGACAGCGTATTGGAAAAATGGCCAGTCGCGGTATTCCTGAACCGTCAGACTCCACCATGTTCCAAACACGATCGCGGCGAGTAAAAAAATGTGTACAGACAAATAGCGCGCAACGAATCCTGGACGCCATGCATCTAGAATCCAAAATCCAACGTACGACACAACGCTTGTGAAAAATCCGGTGCGGCTAATTTTTTCTTGCCAGGTATTCATACAGGTCGGTCCAAGAAAATGGATCACGAAGGAGGTTCAGATCGATTCTTCCGATATTCATTGACGCACCGAGACTTGTGATTCCGGGAGTCGAAACCACAAACTTCCACGTCCCTTTATCGAGCACCATTTTGCTCGCATCAAACGTCGCGTGTGCAACAAACCAATTTCCTTCTCGTCTTGGGGATGTGTACGACGCGATAACATAATTAACCCCAAGTCGATCGAGGTCTGTATTGTACACTAAACGCACAGGATCTGGATTAAAATACATGCCAGACGCAAACGCGACATGGCCATCGGTAGTCACTTCAAGGTCCCCTCGCTCCGTAACCACTTCTTGAACTCCCTCTTCCGTCACCTCCAGTTCACAACGCGCGTACGGGACGGTCACAACACAAATCCGCAAACCTGTACCCACACTCTGCACCCCTTCCGCATGACGAGTAACAAACGCCAGATGTTTTGCTTCTGTCCAAAAATGGACCGACTTTCCTGGCTCTCGATACGCAACTTCGTCTGCGAGAAAAACATTATTCAAAAAAACCATTTTTTGTTGCGACGTCGTGATGGTACGCCAAAAAATATCTCGATCAACTTGAAGCGCAACTTTGTACACTCCTTCAGGGAGCGCCGGAATGGCAACGGAGATGCGTCGAAGACCGGAAGGTTTTGCATCAGATAAAACATTTTCATCATCCGACGCGCGAGCATCTCCAACAGGAACTCCGTCTGCATTTGTCACGAGAATCGAAATGCCATCCGCGCCTTCATCCCGATTCATGTCCATGTAGGCAAAGTCAAATGCGAGCATTTCGTCTTTGATGTACGTTTTAAATTCATGGAATCCACGCAAGCTCACGTCGACAACGGTGGATTCAGATTGTGGGGTGTATCCTTCTAACCCAAACGGTTGTGTCAAACTCGCTTGATACGTCGCGATCTCTGACATGGGCGGTGGATTTTCAAGAAATGCATTGATGCTTGGATACGTTGTCTGTCGTTGTAGCAACACAAGCCCGCTGGACTCTATGCGAGGCCAACGAAGATTATCTAGGATCAAATTTTGCAACGGCTCCAAACTGTACGACTGTGATTGCACATCCCCAAGCACCCCAAGTTCAACAATCGGCACCGTTTCATTTTGAAACCAAATATCCGCTTCCACTGTTTGAAACGAACGATGAGGATGCACAAAAAAGAACGCAGGGTCACCTTTCACCATCTGGAACCATTCCCCGTCTGTATTTTGTTCCGGAGGAGACACTCGCTGATCCGGAAGAAGACGATCGATAAACGGTGATGTTTCGTTCATGGCGTGTGTGATGACGAACGTACCAGACGGAACAATTTCTTGATGCAATAACCAACCGAATAACGCGATCGGAGTGAGAATAAGAAGGAGTTGAACAAGGCGAGTGAGCATACACGCTACTTCTTCTGAATTCGATACAACGTCTCTATCCCAAACGTTTCGACAAGTTCAATCCTTAATCCCAACCCAAAAAGTTTCTCCGTATTCAACCAAGTGAGATCTTTTTCTGGGAGGGTGATTCCATAGTAATAAAGCGGGGCACGCAACACAATTCGTGGCATGAGAATGTACGTCGATTCTTCACGCAGAGGATACAACACGCGACGGTCTGGGAAAAATAATTTGTCTGCACGATCAACGATCACCACGGCATCTGGTTCTGTAAGATTAAGAAGGTGCTCATGAATTTCGTGGGATTCCGCAAGTGTATCCGCAACATTTACAAGCCCATCGTCGGTAAGAAAAAACGTCGTGCGGACAGATAAGCCTAAACAGATGATGATCAAAGCTGACATAGACAAGAAACGAGCTGTTGGAGTAAATGCGCGACGAGAAATCCATCGTATCGCCGCGGCTACGGCTGGAGTTGCAAGAACAAAAATCGGCAACCAATAGCGGACATGGCTATTTGCCATTGTCACTTGTGATTGATCCGGATTATCGTAAAACGTCCAAGAACCATACAAGATGATGAGGTAAACACTCGCGATAGCGGCAAAGGTGAGATAAGCCTTTTGTTCGTTACGCTTCGATGATTCGATCTGACGTGTTGGAAATAATAAGGGAAGTCCAATGAGTCCTAGAATCGCAATCCACCAGAACATGCCGAGGCCGTAGGAGAGTGCGTTTGTGATTGTGGATGTGCGGGAGAGGCCGAAAGGAAAAAGGAGCTGACGGATTTCACTACTCGATTCCGTTCCAGAGACTTCAACGGATTCGCAAAGCTCACCGCAGGCAAGCTCAGGCGATAGAATGATATCCCCTCCGCGAGCGGAGCGAGTCGAAGGGTCAGCTTCCACCGTATACCCTGTCGTAAACGGACTGCTGTACGTTGCTTGGTTGAGAAACAACATTGGGATGAGTGCAATGACAATCGAGCCTAAAAATAACAAGATGGGTCGGATTGAACATTTTGTCCGAAACCAAACAGCGGCTACGACACTCGCCAATGCAAGCCAAATCAGTTCTGATGGACGAATAAACAGAGCGAGTCCGGTGAGCAAACCAGAAATAACAAAATCCATTTCGGAATATCGTTTATTTTTCGACGGTCTTGTGATCAAAAAGTATCCTGCAAAAATAAGAAAAGCGACAAACGGAACATTTGGCATGAGCGACCGTGCGCTGTAATACCACCAGGCTGGCATGATGGCGAGCAACAACGAAGACAGGGCAGCAATTTCTCGATCGTAAATTTTTTTTACAAGTCCGTACCACGCAAAGAGCGCAACGATCGCGAGAAGTGGTGTGATGAATGTCAAAATCCATCCCCCAAAAAACGAAATAATTATTCCGTACAATACGGGTAAACCGATAAACCCACCTGGCACAAGCCAACCGTTCACCGAAACGGTACTGCGTGGATGCAGTGCGTCGTTAAAAGCAATATTGAGCGGTTCAAATACAGCGAGTCGGCCTGTTTGTGAAAACTGTTGCGCGAAAAACGCATTTGCGTTTTCGTCGGGAGAAACGTGAATTCCGGTTACACGCAACAGTACAAGCGAACCAAAAAATGCCAGAAGGGCAAACAGTGAGATCAACAACAAATCGCGATGAGGAAATAATTTCTTCATAATCCGTACGTGATAATACTCACAACCGCGCAGACAATCGCAAGAGAGAGTGTCGCAATAGAAAATGGAATAAACAAATCGATTCCTGACCACACGGCCACGAGTAAAAATGTCACTCCTAAAAATTGAAGAAACATTTTTGTTTTTCCAATAACGTTTGCAGAAACCACCTGTCCACGTCGTTTACGAATAATCCCTCCGAACAATAAAATCAGTTCAAGACCGAGAATAATAAAACCAAAAATAGGATTGATATACTGAATGACCACAAAAAGGACAACCGATGTGATCAGTAATTTATCCGCAAGCGGGTCGTAAAATGTTCCCCAATCCGTGATCTGATTACGAACACGCGCAAGCGAACCATCAAGCGCGTCCGAAAACGCGGCGAGAATAAAAAACGGAACCCCTGCCGCATAGTCTTTAACCAACAATAAATAGAGGACGATTGGGATCATCAAAAATCGCAGCCACGTAATGGTATTTGGAGTCACAAAAGACGGAACGAGCCGAATAATCGTTTTTGCCATCAACCTGTCGTGTGGATAGAGCTTGTGTGGATCGCGTTCAAACACCATAGCGTGATAAACTAGGGGGGTACATGTCGTGAGCCTACTTGTGGTGAGCTCGTCGAACCATCGAACTATGTTTTTTCGTCACTCTTCCTTTTATCCTAGCATCATTTGCGTTGGATTTCTAGGGTTTCTCCTTGTAAACACCGCCCTGTGGCAATCTGTGGCAATCGGAAGTATTCTTGCGATATTGTTTCTTTGCTTGTTTGGATATTGGATCGGGCAAGGAGTCGCTCCAATCGAAAAAGGGATTGGGTCGTGGTGGATCGGTATTTGGATGCTATTGTCAAGCATCATGTTGATTGGTTCCATTGTTTATTATCTCTTTGCGTTTACAAGAGAAATATCCATTCTGCTCGCTTGTTTCATTCCACCAATCGCTTGGTGGATTTCGCGTCATACACATAAAGGATGGTTTGAACGCACCCATGAATATATTTCTGGTGCAAAACACCATGTCCCAAAATCATTTTGGATCGCTACAAGCTTTCTCATCTGTGCCCTGATCGCGACCGTCACCTTGCTCACATCTGCATCTACAACAGAATCTGTTCGTTCTGCTTGGCAAACCATCTCTCCTTCTATTTTTATTGCTTTCGGATCCGCACTTCTTTTACTCATCACCATCCTGTTTCGAGGCCGAGAACGAGTGATCACCCTCCCTCTCACCCTCATAACTCTTTTCGTTTTCCTGTCCGTTGTCTCTTTTGTGTTCCCAATCGGATTTGGATTTGATCCGTTCATTCACAAAGCAACGGAACAGCACATTGCTGAATTTGGAACGATCACTCCAAAACCATTTTATTATATCGGACAATACGTGCTCGTCCTTTTTTTCCATCACGGATTCGCGATCCCAATCACCTTCCTCAACACATACCTCGTTCCAATCCTCACCGCATTCCTCCTCCCACTTGCATGGTGCACTGCTGCCGGACATCTCTTTCACAAAAAATCCACCGCTCTGGCAACACTTAGCGCGATCTTTCTTCTTCCGCTCTCCTCATTCATCCTCACGACCCCACAAGGCCTCGCAAATCTCTGGACACTCCTCTTAGTCCTCGCCGCAATCCCCTATCTTGTTCGCGACGAAAAACCGCGCGTCTGGCCACTCATTCTCCCTGCCATTGCGGCTCTCACGATTCATCCAATCGCTGGCCTTCCCGCGATTCTTTTCGTTACCCTTCTCGCGAGCGATCCAAAACAAAACGCAAATCGTCCTCTCGCTCAATTTATTTTCTGGGCGACCGCCATTATCGGCTCTATTCTTCTTCCTCTCTCATTCGTCGCTCAATCATTCTTATCCTCAAGAACTCTCGGACTCAACCTCTCCAACCTTTCTGACCTTTCCAGCCTCTCAAGCTTTTCCCTCTTCTTCGCCAACCGTTTCTCCCCACTCATCGACTTCGTCTACCTGTATGGCCAGAATACGGTCGCATTCTTTGTCATCGTCGCCCTCCTCGGTTGGTGGACTTCACGAAAACCGATCCATGGGGCGCTTCGCATTCTTCTCATCATGACGGTCATGCTGACAATCAACTTCTTCCTCTTGTCAACAGCCGTAGACTTTTCTTTTCTCATCGACTATGAACGCCAAAACTTCGCCACACGTCTTATCCCTCTCTCCCTCTTTTTCCTCACTCCATTTTTCATTCTTGCCATCGGCTCGTGGATCGAACGCGTAAAGTCATCACCTATCTCACTTCGTATCACAACCATCCTCATTCTCGCCTCACTCGCCATTTCTTCCTGGTACCTCACCTACCCTCGTCACGATGCATACGTTGCTGGACATGGATATAATGTGAGTGCAACAGACATTGAAGCGATCCATGCAATTGAAACAGATGCGGGCGGTGCCCCTTACATCGTGCTCGCAAACCAAACAATTTCTGCGGCAGCGATTTCAGAACTCGGTTTCATGCACTATTATGGCGATCTCTTTTTCTACCCAATTCCAACCGGAGGAGATTTATATGAAAAGTTTTTACAAATGAATGAAACTCCAAACACACAAACCGTACAGGAAGCACTCGACCTCATGAACACGCGCTGCCAATCCACAACCACCTGTACCCAACCAGTGACAACGACCCTTTATTTTGTTGTGAACAACTATTGGTGGGAAGCCCCACGCATCGTCGAAACCGCCAAACAATCTGCCACCACCTGGTGGGCCCTCGACAAAGGCGCCGTTCATGTGTTTAAGTACCTGTTAGAATAAGTCATTGAGTCATTAAGTGACTAAGTGACTCAACGACTCAACAACTCAACGACTCAACGACTCAACGACTTTTCAACTTAACAACTCTTCATATGGAATCATTCATCGGTCTCTTTACCGCATTGCTCGGAACATTTTCTTTTCCGATTATCATTTTCGTCATCGCATCTATTCGACAGGTCAACCAGTATGAACGTGGGGTGAAATTTACCATGGGACGATTTACACAAATCGTTGAACCAGGATGGCGACTCGTGATTCCGGTATTTCAATCGATGCGAAAAGTAGACTTGCGTTTGAAAGCCGTTGATGTGCCGGCACAAGATGCGATTACCAAAGACAATGTATCTGCAAAAATCAATGCGGTTATTTACTACCGCGTCGTTGATTCCGCAAAAGCCATTTTAGAAGTTGAAAATTTTCAATACGCTGTTTTGCAACTTGCACAAACAACGATGCGAAATATTGTTGGAGAAGTTACACTCGATGAGTTGTTGAGTCAGCGCACGACGATTTCTGAAAAGATTGAAAAGATTGTTGATGAGGCGACACTCAACTGGGGTGTGGAAGTTTCCACGGTTGAACTCAAAGACATTAACTTGCCACCCGACATGGTGCGCACGATCGGAAAACAGGCCGAAGCCGAACGCGAACGCCGCGCCGTCATCATCAATTCCGAAGGAGAAGTCGCCGCCGCCGAAAACCTGTCCCGCGCCGCTGCCATGTTGTCCGCTTCCCCAGGTGCCCTTCATCTGCGCACCTTAAACTCGATCAACGATATTTCCTCAGACCAATCCAACACGGTTATCTTCACCATTCCACTCGAAATCCTGAAAGCATTCACGGGGAACAAACAACTCTAAAACAACTCCTCCAACCTCGCCACATAGGACGCGAGAGAAAAATCTTGGACGGTTGACTGGATTTCACTCTGTCGTGACCAGAAACGATCGGTATCTGTGGCAAGTCGTGTGAGAGCATCATGTAGACCTGTTGCATCTCCCGGTGCAAACAAATAGCCATTTTTTCCATCGGAAACTAATTCCCCAACTCCACCAATGTTCGATGCGACAACAGGAACTCCTGTCTGAAACGCTTCGTAAATAACGGTTGGAGAATTTTCGTAACAAAGAGATGGAACAACAACGGCATCGGAAATCAAAAAAAGTTTTACGAGGTTATCGAGCGAGCAAAACCCATGATAGACCACTCGTGCATCACGATTTGCCCAGTCTTTGACGTAATCCGTCAGAGTCCCATCCCCTGCGATGTGCAATTCAAAAGGAACATCAAGTGTGTTGAGTGTCTCGAGCAAAAATTGGATCCCTTTATGCTGTTCAAGTTGTCCTGCATACAAAAGTCGTAACGTTCCACCTGACGGTCGGATACGTTGAGTTGTTTGAACCTTGGGTGCAGGATTAGGAATAATTTCCACTTGGCTGCTCGGAAAAAATGCACGTGCTTGATAAAAATTCGCCAAAAATTTTGACGGAGAAATAACCGTGTTTGGCGATCCGATAATCCGACGCACAGAATCCTGATACCAGCGTTGTCCTAGTGACCGATTTAACCATCGATGCTCTTCTCCATAAATCAAAAGTCCACTTGGAATCGCAAGCTGAATGTCATGAACCGTGTGCACATGCCGAATATTTCGTGAACGAATCGCGTGCACCGCTTGTAACCCAAATCCTTTCAGATTATGCGTCAAAACCACATCCGGTTTTTCATGATCCAACACCCGTCCGAGCGCCACCGCTGGATGTCCACAATACATATCTGTCAGATGCCAAAGAGCACGGACAGGAAACGCGTGCTGAAAATCGTTAAGTGGATGGTACAAATTGAACGGACGATAACGATAAATTCTCTCCACATGCGACTCCGTAACCTTCGGCCAGTACGCCCATTCTTTTTGTGTAGACACCACAAACACATCATGCCCTTTCAGATGCAATTCATGCGCCACCCGATGCGCAATCTGCTCCGCTCCCCCACGAGAAACAGGGGGATAGAGGTTTGAGACAATGCCAATTTTCATACGGATACTTAGTGAGTGGCGTGTAGCGTTTAGCGTGTAGCGTTTAGCGTGTAGCGTTTAGCGTGTAGCGTTTAGCGTGTAGCGTTTAGCGTGTAGCGTTTAGCGTGTAGCGTTTAGCGAGTAGCGTTTAGCGTGTAGCGTATAGAGTATACCTACAC
>CAYYFM010000038.1:0-2571 GCA_964471375.1 uncultured Gammaproteobacteria bacterium | reverse complement strand
CCGTTATGCTACGTCTGATTTGAACGACCTGTACCGCCGCGTGATCAACCGAAATAATCGTCTGAAGCGTCTCAAGGAATTGAACGCACCAGAGGTCATTTCGCGCAATGAAAAACGCATGTTGCAAGAGGCCGTTGACGCGCTCATCGACAACAGCGCGCGTTCATCGAAAACGGTTATTGCCGCAACGGGAAAAAAGCGTCAATTGAAATCACTTGCGGACCAGCTGAAAGGAAAACAAGGTCGTTTCCGACAAAACTTGCTTGGAAAACGTATCGACTATTCTGGTCGTTCGGTTATTGTTGTTGGTCCGTCCCTACGTCTCGACCAGTGTGGTATTCCAAAAAAGATGGCGCTCGAATTATTCCGCCCGTTTGTGATCGCCAAACTTATTGAACGTGAATATGTTCATAACATTCGCTCTGCAAATCGATTCATCGAAACAGATCGAACAGAAGTATGGGATATTTTGGAAGAGATCACCAAAGATGCATTCGTGCTATTAAACCGTGCTCCAACACTTCACCGTCTTGGTATTCAAGCGTTTAGACCAATTCTTATTGAAGGAAAGGCGATTCAAATTCATCCACTGGTTTGTGAAGCGTATAACGCCGACTTCGATGGAGACCAGATGGCGGTGCACGTGCCGTTAACAGAAGAGGCAAAACGCGAAGCTGGCGAGCTTATGCTTGCGACGAAAAATTTGCTGAAGCCTGCACATGGCGGTCCGGTAGCAACTCCAGGAAAAGATATTGCTTGGGGAATTTTCTCGATTACCCTCACCAACAATGAGGCAGACGAAAAAACAATGAAGGTATTTGCCACAGAAACAGATGCATTGTATGCACAACAGGTTGGACAAATCGGTATGCGTGATTGGGTGAAAGTTCGTCTCGATGATGGAGAAATTATCAATACAACTCCTGGTCGTTTGATTACGAACGCGCTGTTCCCAGATGAAGTTCCGTTCATGAACCAAACGATGGGAAAGAAAGAGCTTTCAAATATTGTGAAGTTTACCCTTGAAAAGCACGGTTCAGAATTCACCGCATTGTTCCTCGATCGCTTGAAAGTTGCTGGATTCAAGTATGCGACGGCGACAGGGTATTCCTGGGGTATGGCGAACTTGCCAGAGATTCCAGAAAAAGGTCCACTCGTTGCAGAAGGAAGCGCGCGTGTGCTTGAAGTTGAAAATTATTTTGGTCAAGGATTACTTACGGCAAGTGAGCGTCACGAAGCGATCGTTAAAATTTGGAATGAGATTAAGGATCGTGTTGCAGAACATGCAAAGAAATCTCTTCCAAAAGATAATCCTGCTTATACCATGATCGAATCTGGTGCACGTGGATCTTGGGGACAGATGACACAGATGATCGGGATGAAAGGGCTTGTGGCAAACCCATCTGGAGAAATTATCGAGCTTCCCGTAAAATCCTCGTTTAAAGATGGCTACGATGTGCTTGAGTTTTTTATCTCCTCGCACGGAACCCGCAAAGGTCTTACAGATACTGCGCTTCGTACGGCAAACGCTGGATACCTCACACGACGTCTCGTGGATGTCTCACAAGATGTGATTGTGCGTGAGGAAGATTGTGGAGATGCAGAAGGCGTGTTGCTCACCAAAGAGGAGTCAGATGAAATTGGAGAAGCATTGCTTATTCGTATTCTCGGTCGTGTCGCGTTATCTGAAATTAAAAAGCCAGGTGGTCGTAAAATTCTTGTGGAAGCAGGAGAATTGATTACCGAACAACACATTCGTGAAATTGAGGAAGGAAAAGAAGATTTGCAAGAAGCGCATGTGCGCTCGGTGATGACCTGTCGATTGTATCGTGGGGTATGTCAGAAGTGTTACGGATATGATCTCGCCTACAACAAGCTTGTGAAACCAGGAACGTCTGTGGGAATCATGGCTGCACAGTCAATCGGAGAACCAGGAACACAGCTCACCATGCGTACGTTTCACACAGGTGGTGTTGCAGGAAAAGACATTACGCAAGGTCTTCCACGTGTTGAAGAGTTGTTCGAAGCACGTCCTCCAAAACAAAAAGCGATCATGTCAGAAGTTGCGGGAAAGGTAAAGGTAGAAACGGTTGCTCGCGAAATTGTTCAAGCGGTGACAGGCAAGCAAATTGTCGACATGCGTCCAGGACAAAAGTCTGTGAAGATTGAACATGATTCTACAGATGAACAAAATTATATTGTTGGAAAAGACGCTGTGCTTGCTGTGAAAGATGGAGGAAAGGTAAAAATTGGTCAGATTCTCGGGACCAAGAAAAACGGGGATGAGGTCGTGAGCGAATATGATGGAGTGGTTGTCGTAAAAAAAGTTGGGCTTGTCACCGTCATTTATGCCACACCAAAAATTCGCGAGTACATCATCCCACCGGGCTATACGTTGTATGTGAAAGATGGCGATGAAGTCACTTCTGGTGATGCGCTCACCGACGGGAACCTCGACTTGCAACTTTTGTACAAGCACAAAGGAAAAGGTGCGGTACAAAAGTACCTGTCAAAAGAAATTCAGTTTATCTATGCGTCTCAGGGACAAAAGGTGAACAACAAGCATATCGA
>CAYYFM010000037.1:0-25118 GCA_964471375.1 uncultured Gammaproteobacteria bacterium | reverse complement strand
CGTCGAATCCATCGAAGTACCGCCTGACGCCGTCGAGCCGGAATCGACTGACGCAGAAATTGCAGAAATCACAGAGCCTTGACCAGCTCTGTTTTTTCTTCTATCCTGTCTATTTATGGAGATCCCATGCATTCCTTCCCAGTGCGCCTTCTGTGCGTGCTGACCATTCCTCTGGTCGTGTTTATCTCAAGATGGTGTGCGCGATCACCCGATTCGCCACCAGTCCATTTGCTCAGTCCACCGTCTGTAATTTCGACACCGCGACCTGTTATCAGGACTGTTGCCGAAACAGTTGAGTCACCAGAGGTGTTTGATTCAGACCCGTTGTCGCTCTTTCAGGTGTATACAGACTATTACACAGCGCGAGTTTTTTTGGCGAACCAGCAGACTGGCGGAAAGCTAATTCCGCTTACGCAAGAAGTGATCCTGAATACAAAGCAAAGCTATTCGCTTGGGATGATGCGTATTCCTGCCTGGAAGGGACTCGATCGGTTGCTTGCAACATATCCGAATAAACCCAGGGATGTCATTGAAGAGCACGAGCGCATTCTCGACATCTACTTCACAGCCGCAACACAACAAGGCGACACCTTCGACGATTCAGCCGCAAACATTCTCTTCTTGGCAGACAAATATCACCTCCCACCATTTGATTCCTTAGAATCACCCTGAGCATGTCGAAGGGTGATCTGCAGTAGGTTCGACCCTACTGTTTTTTGTTTGACAAATACAGATGGCCAGGATAGGCTATTACCATAATACTATCTATTTGGTATGTCACAAGCAACATTGATCATTAAGACCGATCCTCGTCTAAAAAAAGAAACCGCGCGGCTGGCGGAATCATTTGGTTTGTCTGTGAACGCGGTTGTGAATGGATTTTTACAACAGTTTGTTCAAGAACAAACGATTCGTTTCTCGACATCAGATCGTATGAGTCCTTCTCTTGAGATGTCTTTAAAAAAGGCACTGAAGGATGAGTCGAAGATCGGAAAAAAGATTTTGAATCGCGTTTCAAACGAAAAAGAATTAGATGCCTATCTCGACTCACTCGTATGATGATCGATTTTCATCGTTCGTGGGAATCAGATTATAAAAAACTTCGACCAGCGCAACAGGAGCGTTTTCGTGAACAAATGAAGTTATTCATGCACAATCCACGTCATCCTTTTTTGAATAATCATGCGTTGCATGGAACCATGAGCGGTTTTCGTAGTCTCAATGTTGGAGGGGATCTCCGTGCAGTGTTCCGCGAAACAGATGATTCCTACACTTTTTACCGCGTCGGCACTCATCACCAGTTATACGGAAAATAGGAAGGAAGAGAACAATTCTTGACCAAAATCGTTCCATTCGCTAAGATCCAGCCATAATTCACTGTCCATAACCCCACGGGGTTGTCCCGCCTTTGGCGGGACCAGTAATCTATGGGAAATTACGAACTGCTTTACATCATTCCGACACAGTTTGCCGACACCGAAATTGACGGGTTGCGCGAAAAGGTGGCGGGGATGATTACAGCCACGGGGGCTACGGTTACCCGTAACGAGTCTTTAGGAAAAATTAAGCTGGCGTATCCGATTAAGCATCAGCGACATGGGACGTATGTTCTTGTGTATTTTACTGCTGAGCCTAATTTGATCGCCGGTATCGATCGTCAGTTTCGGCTCTCCGACGAAGTCCTTCGACATCTCATTGTCGATATGCCAGCCGGTGCGGAGAATAAAAAGTTTGAAATCGCATCTTATGTCGCCCCACTTTCGGAAGAAGCACGTGAGTTAAAACAGGAACGCCGAAGTACCGATACACGCAAACCTTCCGCGGCAGTGATCCAACCTGAATCGATCGCTCCCGTTGCAAAAGCAGAAGAGGTTGCAAGTATGTCCATGGAAGAGCTCGACAAAAAACTCGATGAAATTCTTGATGCCGACGTCTAGCCTTAAGCCTAATACCTTAAGCCTCCCGGCCTCCTTTCTATGTACTCTCTCAATCGCGCTACGGTTCTTGGAAACTGCACAAAAGATCCAGAGGTAAAACAGATCGCTTCTGGTCAATCGGTGTGTTCGTTTGGTGTCGCCACAAATCGCAATTGGACCGATGCAGCAGGACAAAAACAAGAAGCCGTCGAATTTCACAACGTGGTCGCTTGGGGAAAACTTGCAGAAATTTGCGGACAATATCTTGGAAAAGGACGAAAGGTTTACATAGAAGGACGTCTTCAAACACGACAGTGGGAAGCACAAGATGGAACAAAGCGTTCAACCACGGAAATTGTTGCTGACAACTTGATTATTCTCGACAAGGCCGGAAATCCATCAGGTGTCTCTAGCTCATCTGCAACTCCATTCTCTGCTCCACCTGTTGCCAAACTCCAAAACGACTCAGCTCCTAATCCAGACGATGAAATTAAAGTAGAAGATATCCCATTTTAATATGATGAACAATCGTAACGATCAAAAAAATGCGATGCGAAAGGAACGCCAGTGTTTCTTTTGTATGAACAATATTCCAGACATCGACTATAAAGATACAAACCTGATGCGTCGATTTCTTTCCTCCTTTGCAAAAATTGTCCCACGCAAACGAAGTAAAGTTTGTGGATGGCATCAGCGCAAGCTTGAGAATTCTGTAAAGAAAGCACGCATAATGGCACTCGTCCCATTCGTTCAGAGATAAATATGGCTCGCGATATTCAACAGATCGCAAAAGAACGCGAGATCGTGAACAACACGATCCGTTCTTTTTTTTCCGCACGAGGCTACATCGAGGTCGAGACACCGATTGTTGTTAGGTCACCCGGCATGGAACCAAATCTTGTGCCGTTTGAGACAACTCTACACGCTACTCCCTACATGCTACACGCTAGTCTGATTACCAGTCCAGAGTATTCAATGAAAAAATTGCTTGGACTTGGAATGAAAAAAATTTTCACGATCACCAAGGTCTTTCGGAACGAGGAGGAGTTCAAAGTCACTTCAGTGGCACCAACACACAACCCAGAATTCACCATGCTCGAGTGGTACCAGCAGGGCGCGGATTATGTTGAGTGCATGAATGAAACAGAGGCACTGGTAAAGGCGGTCTGCACGGGAGTGAGCCGAATTCCGAATCGATCCGAATATTCGAATCCGTTTCGTCGAATCCGCGTCGTTGAACTTTTTACGCAAGCCGGATTTGACCTCGATCATCTTGAGTATGTTGGTGATGACACAGACTCCGATGCGTTCCATCGTGCGTTCTTGAACCATATCGAGCCGCATTTAGGCACTGATCCTGTTTTCGTTTATGATTATCCGACTTATCAAGCATCCCTTTCTCGTCTCACACCAGACGGTAAATACGGCGAACGCTTCGAGCTCTACGTCGACGGCCTCGAGCTCTGCAACGCCTTCACCGAACTCGTCGATACCAACGAACAACGCCAACGTTTCCTGATTGAAGCCGAAGAACGCCGCACCCTCGGCAAAACCGTCTTCCCCCTCGACGAAGAACTCCTCCGCCTTCTCCCAAATATCCAAAATCCCTCCTACGGCAACGCTCTGGGCGTCGACCGCCTCCACATGATCGCAACTGGCGCCAAGTCGATCGAAGACGTGCTCCTATTCCCAGCCTCCAACCTATTTCTCAACCACCCCCATTCCGGCTCTTAGAGCCGGAATGAGAACGGGACTGGATAGATTGATAGGTTGCCTATATTGTGGTCGTTTGGTACCATCCGAGCGAAACGAATACCTTCCTTCAAATTTCGAGTTTCGACCTTCAAATTTTCAATAGGGACCTCTGCAAAAGTCATGTGCGAGGTCAAATCGAGACAAATTCGCACGACACGCATGAACGATTTCGAGGTGATATGCAGATATCATTGAGGAATCGTGAATGCGTGTCGTGCGAATATGGCCGATTTGAAGCCGTGCATGACTTTTGCAGAGGTCCCAATAAACTTATGCCATCTCCAAACGAACTTAAAAAGGGAACAGTAATCCGCTACGATGGTGATCTTTGGTGTGTGGTTGAATTTCAGCGTGTGTCGCCTGGGAAAGGATCTTCATTTGTTCGCACGCGAATTAAGAGCATGAAAACAGGGAAGATTGTTGAGAATAATTTCAAATCTGCGGAGACGTTAGAATTTGAAGATGTGCAGTATAAAAAGATGCAGTATTTGTTTAACGATGGGACGCTGTACACATTCATGGATAACCAGAGCTATGAGCAAATTGCGATGGGGAAGGATGATATTGGGGACGATCTGAAGTATTTGAAAGAAGGACTCGAAGTGACGATTGTTATGCATGGTGAGACTCCGCTTACGATTCAGCTTCCGCTTAAGATTCAATATACTGTCGTTGAGACAGAGCCTGCAGTGAAGGGGGATACAGCTGGTGGAAATGTGACGAAAGAAGCGATTACGGAAACTGGTTTGAAAATTCGTGTCCCGATTTTTGTGGGGGAAGGCGATGAGGTGATGATCAACACCACCGAAGGGACGTATGTGGAGAGGGTGAGTAAGTAAAATAAAAGGAGCCGACCAGAGATGGTCGGCTTTAGGTTAGCGGCGGAACGGCATGCGCAATGGATGATTGCGTTGGGTTCCGGCGAAGACGGGAGACGGGTGCGGAGTGAAACCGCGGAACTGTTCACGCAGAGCATAGAACAGATTGAGAAACGGGATCGGGCGTGTATTCTTTACGCCGACTGGTTTCCGTTCTTCGAAGGAGGTCGGTTCGACAGCTGTGTGAGATGCTTGCGATTCGGGACCCGTCGTCTGGAGGTCTGGACTCATCGCTTGAGTCTCAAGGCTCGGAGGGTTGAGAAGATCTGCGAGAAATCGTCGTGCGCGACTGCCGATGATGCTCATGAGTCGCATAGGGAAAATTCGGGTTCTGCGATCGTGATCGAGTACAAGCGCGAGTCCGATCGTGTTACCTTGCTCGGCACGATCCATCCAGTCTTCGATTTCTTCAACGATGTCTCGAATCGCATACGCGACTCGTTCTGCCATCGCTTTCAGAGAGTGACCGACATGGTCTTCAATCTCGAGATAGATGCGTGGCACATCCTGTGTTGCACGAACCGTTGCCGCGCGAAGAAAGTCTTTGATCTTGCCGCGGATGCCGCGACGAAGGGTGAACTGTACCTCCGCGATCACCTCACCGTCGATCCGATCAAGCACCGCAAGCTCGACTCGCTCGGATTGAGCGTACGCGCTTCGATAATCGAACGGATGATGTGGAACACCCATGCGAGAGAGCTTTTTCGCCACTTCACCTTGAAGAAGAATTCCGAACCGAAGTTCAGGTTCACGTTCTGTCTGACCACGAAGCAATTCACGACGTTCGAAACGCTCCTTACGTTTTGTGCGCGACTGCTTGTAACCACTACGACGTTGAGATTCAGCATTGTTGTAAGAACCGCGGTCTGCTCTCAATAGGCCTCCATGAAATGGCTAAAAGAAGCGTAGCACGGGAGTCTTGGGTTGACAAATGTTGAAAAATACCTTACTATTTATTACTCAGCCAACCTATAACCCAAGGAGGGCACATGGGACTGCTGATGATGGTTGCGGCCGCCTGGGCCGCATGTCCGGAGTTTCTTCCGGACGAGTATGCGACCAATGAACATTCATCTGGTCGCGTGATCATGGTCATGAAGGCCGAGCACTTGCTCGGTGTGTACGAAGATGACCGGCTCGTAAAGGAAGCCTGTTACAATGTGACGCTCGGATCTGGATCAAAGGACGGTCCGAAGCTTCGGCTCGGCGACAAACGCACACCGGAGGGTTGGTACGAAATTTCGCACCGCAACCCACGCTCGCAATTCTATCTCTCGCTCGGGATCAGCTATCCCAATTTCGATGATGTGATGCGAGCACGCGAGTCAGGATTGATCGACGACAAGACGAGCCAAAAACTCGCGGGTGCGATCAACAACCACAAGCTTCCAGACCAAGACACAGCGCTCGGCGGCAACATCTTCCTCCACGGAAATCCACACAGGTGGGTGAACGATTGGACATGGGGATGCATTGCGCTTCACAATGATGACATGGAAACACTTTACCGACTCGGAGTTCCCGGGACGGACGTGCTGATCCTTGCGACATTGCCCGAAGTAACCGAGATTCTCGCGGTTGATCCGACCGCCTTGTATCCGACTCCGATGGCTCCGTATCTTGAAGAGATCCGTGATGCGGTCGTAGCAGAACAAAAAAGCGTGGTGCCCTAGAGCCCCACGCTCGTTTTATTTTTTTGCAAGCAACATTTTGAGATCATAATCATTTTCTGTTGTCACAACGACCGTACTTCCTGAACCTACTCCATAGTTCACAACCATTTTTTTAACGTACTCCCCATACGTTGCAATGCATCCATGCGTTCGATCTCCAAGAAAATCGTTCATGTCTTCAGATGGTTTTGAATGAATGTTGATGTTTGTTTGTTCGCCATTTAAGCCTAAGCGGAGCGCCACAGAACCGAACTCGTTCCATTTCCACTCTGTCGGAACTTCACCTCCATTTAAGCTCATAATTTGTTCCTTCGTCCACATTTTTGGAATAAATCTGACAGACTGATCTGGGTTTGAATGAGATGCCGCTCGAATAAGCGCCTGATCCATTGGTTCAAAATGGGAGTCAAATGGTCGGATGACATTTCCATCGGCATCAGGAAAGAAGCCAGCTTTTGGTCCAGTGAGATCGTACCATTGTTTGGTACGAGGATGTTGATATTGCAACTCATTTCCCTGTTCTCGAATAAGCGCGCCTTGCGACACCCATGATCGTTGCCACGTCCACGACGTTTTTGCTTCATTAACAGAAACAACGGTCATGGTAGCGTCCGGTACATGCACATATTCGCTCCCAGACGGTTTCCCAACAAGAGACATTTCCGGTGTATTTGTTTTTCCACCGATAGCAGGAAAAGCATCGAGTAGAATATACATCCCATTTATTTGTCGAAGAATACGCATTTGTCCAAGAGATTGGTCGATATGAACGATGTTTTTATGATTCGGTTTTAATAGATCCGCGGCTTCAATGACACCAATGTCATTGATGTATGCCACAAGTAGATGATCGGCTGGAAGAAGTCTTTGCAATCCGATGGATAATTCAACGATATGTGCAAGACCTGCATTCCGACCTATGTACTCGACGATAAATTTGTATTGAGAGAGTGCTTCACTCGGTTTCAGTGTTGGTGCAATTTCTAGGAATGCTGTTTGCACATCATCTGTAAGAAATCGAAACTCATTTGAAAATCGAAATTCTGATTGCGCCGTTCTGAGCATGTTTGGATATTCTGTGACGAATTCTTGAGATGAAAGATGTCGCCAATCTGGATGAAGTTCAAAAAAGCGTTCTTGGACTGGGGCAGATGAGAACAAGGATCGCTGATAAGGAGTCCATTCTGGTCTGCCAACACGGGCATAATATTCTGGAGCCGCTTGACCTGCTTCTATAGTAAGACCGAGATCACGAAGCTGGAGCAGATACACTTCGTCTGATTCTGGAAAAGGACTTTCTCTCTGCGCAGCTGTTTCGATCGCACTGTATCGATGGGCTTGATCTTCTTCCAACATCTTTTCAAGTTCAATCGAGATCGGATGATGTTCCGTTTCACTTCTCGGAGGTTCGGAAACAGTAAAGACAGATTCGATTGATGTATCTGGAGTATATTTTGGAAAGTCCTGTGCATGCGCGGCCATAGGAACACCAGCAAGAAATGCCGTGAGAGCTTTCATAGGCCCCGCCATCCAAGGGTTTTCTCGCAGTCGTATCATCATTCCACGAAACTCACGCGCCCCTGTTTTTTTTCGTTCCGCAGAAAGCTTTTTTGTTGTTGCATCAATAAGCTGGTTCGGATTCGAAGCGTTCGTAACTTGGTCAGGTGAATTTTCATTTTCAAATGACATATTGATAAAATTATAGCACAGTGGATAACTCCAAGCGAGTGAAAAAATGTTTAGAATTTCTGACAGAGAAAAGTATGCGAAGGTTGGCGAAGATGTGATGATTATGAATATCCTCTGTTAGAAAACACCAACAAAATACTTGTCAACCTAGCTAAATTCTGATAGATTGTCCTTACGAGCTCGATTTGGTACTCTGTGACAACTGATCCCGAACGTAATTCATTGTAACCGTATTTTGATATGGCAAAGCAAGTTATTGAGGAGGTCAACGCTGGGAATGCGCGTAACAAGGCAGCACTTGAAGCTATTTCTCAAATTAAGCAGCGTTTTGGTGATGGGTCCATTATGCGTCTAGGTGACGCGAAGACAATGAAGGTTGATTCGATTACGACCGGTTGTTTGTCTCTTGATATTGCGCTTGGAGTCATGGGTGTACCTCGCGGTCGTATTATTGAGATTTATGGACCGGAGTCGTCTGGAAAGTCTACATTGGCTCAGCATATCGTTGCTGAAATTCAAAAAGTTGGTGGACTTGCAGCGTATGTGGATGCTGAACACGCACTCGATCCAGAATATGCCCAGAAAATTGGCGTGAATATCAATGAGCTTTTTATTTCTCAGCCAGACAATGGTGAGCAAGCGCTTGAGATTGTGGAAACGCTTGTGCGATCGAATGCGGTTGATGTGATCGTGATTGACTCGGTTGCGGCACTGACACCGAAAGCAGAAATCGAAGGCGAAATGGGCGACTCGCACATGGGTTTGCAAGCACGGTTGATGTCGCAGGCACTTCGTAAGCTCGCGGGTATCATCAACAAGTCACACTGTACCGTTATTTTTATCAATCAAATTCGCATGAAGATTGGAGTCATGTTTGGAAATCCAGAGACGACGACTGGTGGGAATGCTTTGAAGTTTTATGCGTCTGTTCGAATTGAAATTCGACGCAGTGCACAAATAAAACAGGCAGAAAAAATTGTTGGGAATCGCACAAAGGTGAAGATCGTTAAAAACAAAGTCGCGCCGCCGTTTCGAACGTGTGAGTTCGACATTATGTACAACGAAGGAATTTCTATCTCGGGAGATTTGCTCGACGTAGGTGTCCCAGCTGGAGTTGTAGGCAAGAGTGGGAATTCCTATTCGTTTGGAGAAGAAAAGCTTGGGCTCGGTCGCGAAAATGCAAAAACATATCTCAAGGAGCATCCAAAAACAATGAAAGATATTCGCAAAGCGATCGAGAAAAAAATCGAGAGTGGAGAGGCCATGACTCCTGCGGTGGTAAGTGATGTGGATGGAGAGTAAAATAGGATTAATTCATTTACGATGGAGGATATGTTTACAGAACAAGAATTAGGACAATTTAAGGGAGTTGTTGGCGATTCTATCACCGTAGCTTTTGAAGAATATAAAGAAGTTGTTAAGGATATCGTCACAGAATCGATTGGTGAGGCTCTTGAACAAATTGTTTTGCCACGATTTGATAAAATCGAGACTCGTCTTGACATTATTGAGTCAGAACTTGGCACAGTCAAGTCAGAACTTGGCACAGTCAAGTCAGACGTTGGGATCATCAAAGCAACCATGGTTACACGCGACGATCTCGATCGTCGACTTGTGGATTTTAAACAAGAACTACACAACACAGGAGAAAAAGCACTTCGAAAAATTACTCGTCTTACTCAAATTCTTCATTCAAACAGTGTCATGTCCGTGGCTCAAGTTGTAGAAGTCGGAAAGGTTTAATTCACATTATTTTAATATATGAAAAATGAACCAACCATGACAGATCTGATGGATGCCATTGTCGGAGTTCGACACGAGCTTGTTGGAGTAAATGGTGAGATCGGCGGATTGAAGGGTGAGATTAGTGGGATGAAAAATGATATTCTACGTATGGATTCAAAGATTGACGTCGTCCATCGTACTCTAAAATCTTCGGTCGTAGATTTGCATGGCAAAATTGATTCTGTTTATAAGAAGCTGGATGATAAAATTAATTCCGTCCATAAGAAATTGGATGCAAAAATCGACAAGCAGATCGATCAGTCTGGTCGTATGATTAACGAGTTCGCCAACGACTTGACCATTCGTGTCAGAAAGCTCGAAGCGACTCACGCTTAACTCAAAACCCAGCCATCACAGCTGGGTTTTACATTGTAATGAAGACAGACCAACTTTCATTGAAATTCGTCATGCTTCATTTTGATAACCCACGAATTTTATTTTTCCTCGGATGACTTGACGTAGTGCTTCCTTTATTTCAATAGGCCAGTTTGCTTGCATGTATTTGTTTGTCATAACAGAAATCAACGAGTTTACAACGTCCTCTATCTTTGTCTCATCACGAGTATACAACACGAGCTTATCATGTATATACGTTTTTTGTTCTTCCGGAAGCTCGTATAACGTTTTTTGAATCTTGAGAAGAAGTTCATGTGAAAACAATCCAAAGTGTTCTTTGTACATTCTTGCGTAAACCGCCTGAGCAAGATCAAAGAGATCGACCTGTATTTTGTCTGCGACATGCTCGGGATTTGTCAGAGAAAATGTGAGAGGTGATACTTTCTCAATGAGTACTCGATTCAATTTCGAATACATTTCCGTTTTTCTTTTGGCTTCATCCCACTGTAATCGTTCTGGTCCATCAAGATGAGATATAAATGCTCGTCGTACGTATTCGACGTACACGGCGGTGAGAGGCGTAGGTTTTGCCCAAAAAAGTTCTTCAAAGTTTTTGGCCTGCGTCGCTTCGAGTTGGAGAAGCTGATACATCCGCTCTGATGGGATGAGTCCACAAAATGTTGCAAATAATCCAAAAGCAGGTTTTGCACCATTTGGATGCGCGAGCATGCTGAGAAATACGACGTCTGCACTGTTCTCCTTTTCAGATTTCACCAGCTCGACAAGTTTATCCGCGTTCTGTTCGATGATATCCTTCGTCCCTTCGCCCTTATTGATGAGTTCAACAAACGTTTGGCCGAGCAAATAGGCTCGATCGTCAGGGCGAATTGGTTCTGAAGGAAATTCTCTTGCACGAAAAAGTCGCTTTTGGACTGCGTCAAGAAATCGTCTTTCTAAAATAGTGCGTTGACTAAAATATTTTTGGAGAAAATCTTCCGGAAGGCATCTTCGATGAAGATAATTATATAAAAGTTGAAACCCTGGATGCTCTTCTTCCATGATGATCGTATTGTAAAGACTTTGTTCACGTTCACTTAGAGCTTTTTTCATTTTTCCTTGGTAACGAAGAACTTGTTTTGTGGCAAAAATACCTGCTCGTGCAAAACGTCCTTCAAGGGCTAGGGAGTCATCGACGAGTGATTTTATAAGATGATCAACTCCGAGGTCCAATTTTGTTTCGTCAACGAGCGGTATTCGATCGTACAATGCTAACAAAATTTCAAGATCTCGCTCACGACAAAGTTTTTGGAGGAGCGGTCCATCAATTCGTTTTTTAGGATACAGTTGTTCGAGCTGTTTTCGGATTTCTGGTTGGCTGATTGCCATCTCAGGCATGGATGCGATGTACTCGAGAAGTTTGAGTGGGTGGTCGAAGTCCTCGATCCGGCGTTTTAGATCCTTGCTGAGCGTTTCGATATTCGACTCACGCATAGCTTCAAGTTGTCTTCGTACCTCTGCATCGATCGCGAGTGGTAAGAATGGCACAGTCATCATCGTAAGCATTTTCCCCCTCTCTTCCCCTTTCATCCCTTCTAACCTCTTTTTCATCTCTCCTGCCAGTGCTTTTAACGACTCTTGCGAAACAACCCCAGCATACGTTTTTACATGTGCGGACATCGTCATTAACTGTTTCATCATCGTCCGGATCGCCAACTCCCCCAGTTCTGGACCAGCTCGCTCGATTGCCATTTGCGTATTGTAAATCGCTTTGTGCAAAAACGATCCAAAGTATGATGAACGACCACCGTCTTCTGGATTCACACCGAGTATTTCTAAAAACAGTTCTGGATCTTTGTGTTTGATTGTATCGAGTGAGCGAAACACGTTCATCAAATCTTCTGGTTGTTCCATGCCGAGGTGATACAGCTCGAAATCGCGTGGATCAGGGTCTTGGTAGTACAGCGCCTTGTGATTCAGAAATTCAACAAGCACGGTCGCGGCCTGTTTCAAATCCTTATCATCCGTCCTCTCCAAAATATTCTCAAACTCCCACGCAATCGCAATCGTCTTGTCTCCGCTTATTGTGAGGATTGAGTGAGTATCATCTGGAAACATTTCACGTTTCGTGAGGATCAGTCGTTTCCAATGCGCTTCTGTTGCATGTGCATCAAACGGATCGGTGACCACAACGGTTGGAGGAATTTGTGGAGGATATTCGAGCGACCAGATATTTGAACCAAGACGCTTGTCGAGACTACGCAACAGACCGATCACTGTTGTTCGGACAGGAACGATTGAAACACCGTGGACTTTTTCTGTGGTGATTAAATCGCCGACAGATAGTTTGCGGACCGTCTCTTCGCGATTTGATGCAAATCCAAGTGTCTGAAGACGATGAACAAGTGGATATAAGCGTGATGCTGTATCCGCGCTTTGTTTTACAATCGCTTCAGCTTCCTCTCGTCTTTGTGTAAATGCTGTCTCATCAAGTGCAGATAGTTCAATGAGTTTTTTTCCAAGCACTCCATCCGCTTCTTCGAGAAATAATTCTTCCAAATCTACACTTAACTCAATCCATTCATCAAACGTACTCGTATCCCCAAGCACAGCTTCTACCGCTCGAGCCGACGACTCTGTCGCCTGCTTCAACTCCCCGACAGAGACAGGAGATTTCGGAACCTGCGCATCCAAAAATTCCTGACCCGTCTGATCAAGTTCCGACACAGGCAACTGTCCTCGTCGCGGGTCTGACATATCGGTCACAGTATATCATCGAGCTGAGCTCAAACAAAAAAATCAGGCGAGTGCCTGACGGGACTAAAGTCCCTAGGAATTGATTATTCAAAGGGACTTAAGTCCCGTAGGTTATAGATCGTTCACAAGGACTAAATTCCCGTAGGTTATAGATCGTTCACAGGGACTTTAGTCCCGTCGGTTCGGCGACAGCCGTGTTCTTCGCCTCCTCCAGCACGACTCGTCGATACTCCGTCGACGAACGTGAGTATCGTTTTGCTCCTTCGATTTTGATGAGATTCAATCCGCGCTCGAGAAGAACATTGGATTCGAATGTTCCGTCGGAGTTTGAGAGGACGTATTCGCCGTTAATTTTGATTTGTGTGTCTGGATCGGTTTGGCCGGTGACGGTGATTGTTGCATCCGTCGTTGCTTCGCCATCCGTTGGTCCATAGACAACGAGCTCTGGGGCGGAGGTAATGGAGCGGACTTCGTGGCCAATATAGGAAGAGACGGCGAGAAGGACGGCGGCGACTCCGGCAATTTTGACGAAGCGACTGAGAACGAGAAATGCTCGGGCGCGGACACGTTGGCGTGGAAGGCGAGCGGCGTCGACGAAGTCGCAGGTGCCACGCTGTTCTTCCCAGCGTTTGAGATAGTAGTCGGGCTCCGGAACACCAAGTCCACGCAAGTAGTTGCGGAGATAGTTTTTCGCGTACAAAGTTTCGGGAAGTTGTTCGTAGGAGTTCGTTTCAAATGCGTTCAGAAAAATACGTCGAACCTTTGTTTTTGCCTCCATCTCAGACAGCGTTAACCCAGTCGCGCGACGAAGCTCGCGGATTTCTTCGCCAAGCGTTTTGGCAGAGTTGAGTTTGCGGATGGTGAAGGACATGGCTGCGAATAACAAATAATTACAAATTCTACAAATACTACGTATATCTACGAATATCATCTGCTGGATCGGGGGGTTCGTCAAGGTTGTGATCAGCTTCTGTAAGGTCGTGATTCGCGGTTGGGATTGAATCGGCGATTTCGTCGGATTCTGGGGGCCATTCGGTGACGAGGACTTCTCGTGGTTTTGCTCCTTCGCCAGCACCGATGACACCCTTCTCTTCGAGCAAGTCCATGATGCGTGCGGCACGGCCGTAGCCTATTTTTAATCGCCGCTGAAGCAACGATGTCGAAGCGCGACCAGCTTGGATGATTGCTTGTACCGCTTCATCAAGCAATGGTTCGTCGTCTCCGTTTCCATCATCAAGAATCGTTCCAGTTCTCGCTGTCTCAGTAATGGCGTAGTTGTAATCAGGGATGCCTTCCTGTTTCAAGAATGCCACGACGCGTTCGATTTCCGAATCAGATAAGTAGGCTCCCTGCAAACGTTTTGGTTTAGATAATTCTGCGCTGGTATATAACATGTCTCCACGTCCAAGCAATTTTTCTGCGCCTGCACAATCAAGAATTGTGCGTGAGTCCATTTGAGAGGCAACGGCAAAAGCGATACGTGCAGGGAAGTTTGCTTTGATGAGACCTGTGATGACGTCAACGGATGGGCGTTGAGTTGCAAGCACTAGGTGAATTCCAATAGCTCGAGCCATTTGAGCGATGCGAATAATCGTTCCTTCCACTTCGCGACCACTTGCGGTCATGAGGTCCGCAAGCTCGTCGATGATCACGACAATTTTCGGCATTTTTTCTTCCGCCTTTAAATTGTAGGAAGTAATATCTCGCGCGCCGAATTTGGAAAGCACATCAAGTCGACGTTCCATTTCTCGCACCGTCCATTTGAGCGCGTTGATCGTATCGTCCGATTTAGTAATTGGAGGGACAAGCAAGTGTGGAATCCCTTCGTACATTTTCATTTCAACACGTTTTGGATCAACGAGGATCAACTTCAACTCATCAGGACCATTTTCGTACAGCAAAGAAATAATGATCGTGTTCAGACAAACAGATTTTCCCGAACCCGTTGCACCCGCGACAAGCAGATGAGGCATTTTTTCAAGCGCCGCGGTCCAGGTGATACCAGACACATCTTTTCCAAGAGGAATCGTTGTGTTGTTTGAGCGACTTTTGAACGGTTTCGATTCAAGCAACTCACGCAAACTTACTGTTGCGATCGTTTGGTTTGGAACTTCAATTCCCACAAGTGATTTTCCTGGAATCGGTGCTTCGATACGAATAGGATGCGCCGCAAGCGCAAGCGCAAGATCATTTTGTAGTCCGACAATGCGTGAAAGTTTAATTCCCTGCGATGGTCGAAGGGTATATTGCGTAACGGTCGGACCGGTTGCCGTCTCACTCATTTCAACAGGGATACCAAATTGTTCAAACGTGCGAGAAATAATTTCGATGTTGCGTTCCAAATCTCCAGAGTTCGCATTGTTCGCGCGATATTCAAGCAAATCGAGTGGAATAGTAACCTTGCGAATTTTTTTGATTGTCAACGCACGTTCTGGCTGTGAGCGTTCGGTTTCGATCAGTGTTTTCGCACGAAAGACAGGCTCCAGTTCCTCAATTTCCACTTCAATTTCCTGAAGGCCGTTCGACGGTGCAACATCTGTATTCTCATCTTCCTCTCCATCTTCTACACTTTCTACATTTTCTACCGTTTTCATCTCTGACCGATGCAACATCTCCCCAAACCGACCGGTGATATGCGTGTGAAGGCCAAGCATGTTGCGCAACGATGTATTAAACGCAAGCATAATCGCGACGACAAGAAGCGCACACACCGTGACGATCGCTCCCCAATAACCAACAATATTTGGGAGGATCGTTGCAAGAAATTGTCCAATGTAGCCGCCAGGAAGTGGTGAGTACGCACTCATCGCTGGAATTAAATTCATGAGCGCGTTAAAGGACAAAAAGAAAAAAAGAATGCCGAGATAGTTCCATGTGGAAAGCCGACCACGATCGGGATACATTGCCGATGCGCCTGTAATAATACAAAGGAGCGGGACAAGAAAACGATCCCATCCAAACAGCATGGATGCGTAGTGATCTACGTAAGACCCAAGTGTTCCGGCGATTTGAAAAAAGGAGAGAAAAAGAAGCGCCGCAAAAGCGAACAGGAGCACCGCACTAATTCCACGACGCGTCTCTGGATCAAGCTCAATGCGCGGACGCGACACATGATGTACCTCTGGCCGCTTATTTTTTGGTTTTCTAGACATAGAAAGAAAAGAATCAAGATTCAAAAACAAAATCGTGGATATTTTATCATAAAAATGATGAATGAGCGACGTAAAGAGTGAAATGGTTGACAAAATGGCATTTTTGTGCTAAATTATCGCCTTGTTGATCGCTTTGGCGGTGGGCGATGGGGATCATGTGTGCGGCGGGCTTTCTCTGGATGGTTCCGGATTGCATTCCGCTCATTAATGACACGAAAGTGATCGACGTGGACCACGACTAGTCGCTTCCCTCTGTTCTGCTGATCTAGCGCAAGTCAGATCAGCCTTTTATCCAGCACCCAGATATTGTCTGACTGCTCGATGAGGGATACACTCGTATTGAGACTGTCTCTCAACCGCCCTTTTCAACCCTAACTTTGTGGAGTTCTCTTGGCAAAAAAAGATGCTGTTGTTGTTCCTGTGCAAATGGCGCCACCACGTGTGCGTCGTACGCTGTCTTTCGACAACGTACAGCCTGTCGCAATGGCGCCGGTGGCGAAGTTTGTGTCAGATGCGACTCCGACGTTTGTTGGAACGCCGTCTGTCAAACGTGATGATGGCCCCGCTCCATTTGTTCCTTGTCGTCCTTTGACGCGTCAGATCGTCTGCGACAATGTGGACGAGGTGGTCGAGTCGCTTGAACGGATTGTTTCACAACCTGCCGCGGAAAGACCCGTCAGAAGTCAGTCTGTTTACAACCAACCGAAGAAACGTTCAGAGCGGGTGTTGTCAACGGGCAATTGCCAGTTCTCGATGGCGGAGTTGTTTGGAGGGATTCAAGTCCCGTTCAAAAATGCCGATGAAAAAGCTCGGCATAAAGCTGAACTCGCCATTCGCCATGAAGAGGAGTGTTTGGCAAGGTACGAACATGAACATGCGGAGAGTCTTGCGCAGTACGAACTCGAACAAGCAAAACTCGAAGCGGAGTTTGAGGGAGTGGTCCAGGCCGGTTCTTACGGGAATCGACTGATCAGTCGAAAGGGTCGCGGAGAACTCATCCGATGCCACGGTTGGCGCTATGCCCACGAACCAGCGGGGAATGTGGCGAGCAAGTGCTGTGTTTCCATCTTGCACGTGTGTGCGGATGGAATCAAGGAAACGATTCTGCAACCTACCGTTGAAGTGCTATGGTTTCAGTCGATGGAGATTCCTGAAAACAAGAAACAGGTTATCCCAACACTGGAACCAGGAATCGCGCTCGTGGCAGTGGAAACGCTGACACCATTCGTCCGGATTTTGGGCTGGGCGATCGACCGAATCAAGCATTTGCATCCCGATCGAGTGGAGGACATCGAGGAAGCGGCCTTGGCGATTGAAAACAAGCTCGTTTCCATGAATGTGGAAGAGTATTGCTATAACGAGCGTCGGCGTCTCGGGTTACCCGAAGTTCGCGAGACAATCGAAAATGACTCGGTACTCGACAGCATCCCTGTCTCCACAGAAGATCTCACGCTCGAAGCGTAACCTTACTGTCCTCCCCGCTGCTCAACAGCGTGCGGAGGACTCTTTTTTTCTTGATTATTTTTTTCGCAGGTGTATCATCGTATGTACATACTCCTTCCAAAACTGCGAGGGATGGCACGATTTTGTCAGAACGATGTTGCGAGCGATTTCTGGTGCCTACGGGCGTCGGAAAAAAGGCTCTCTCCTCCGCTCAAAAATAGCGTCTTGACTCTTCGTATCGTGGCCGTGCCTTGCAGCTTTGGGTGGAGTATTTAATTTCTGTGCATAACTTCCGCATATCCTCCATTTGACAGCACATCAAAAATCCATTTTTAGCTCAACAGAGCAATTTATCAGTCCTTCTTGACAATCCCCAGTCCTTCCACTTGACATAAATCATTCAAATTGTTAGAATTCGCGCAGATTTGGGAAAAGTTTGAGTCAACCTATCACCCCGTTTGTCGCTGAATTGTCCACCGGGTGCAGACATAAGAAGGAATCTAATCCCCCTCCATGTCGCACCAGCGCACAAACTCATTGTTTTAACTTCACGCCGCAAAACGGGTGAAATTTTTGTTTCTATGCCTAATTACCGACGCAGTTACGTTACGGAGCCAGCTCGGAAGTTTTTTCCGGGGGCGGTGAAAGACGCGATGGAGTTGCCAGACCTTATTGAGGTCCAGCTTCGTTCGTATCGATGGTTTTTTGAGGAAGGTCTCAAAGAGCTTTTCCATGAGGTTTCGCCGATCAAAGATTTTATCGGTCGAGATTTGGAATTGTCGTTTGAGGAATATTTCCTCGACGAACCAAAGTTTGACGAAAAAACGTCGCGTGAAAAAAACGTGACGTACGAAGCCCCTCTTCGCGTAAAAACACGTCTCGTGAACAAACGCACAAGCGTCACAAAGGAACAGGAAATTTATCTTGGCGACCTTCCGATCATGACGCCTCGTGGAACGTTTATTATCAACGGCATCGAACGTGTCATTGTGGCACAGCTCGTTCGTTCTGCGGGAGCATTTTTTACCGGAGAAGTTTATCGTGGTCGCCGGTATTACGGAGCAAAAATTATTCCGAATCGTGGAGCGTGGCTCGAATTTGAAACGGATCCAAAAAATGTCATCTGGGTAAAGATCGATCGCAAGCGCAAAGTCGCCGTCACCTCTCTCATGCGTGCATTTGGATATCACACCGATGAGGAAATTATCGCGTTGTTTAAAGATGTTGATACACATCCAACCAACCACTATATCGAAGCAACCATCGCAAAGGACGCGGCAAAAAATGAAGAAGAAGGTCTGACCGAAGTCTACAAGCGTATTCGTCCAGGAGATCTCGCAACTCCTGACAACGCGCGCGGTCTTATCCACTCGATGTTTTTTAACTTCGATCGTTATGATCTTGGAAAAGTTGGACGTTATAAATTCAACTTACGTTTCAATTTAGATACAACCGACGAACATGTTGCTCCGGAAGAAAATCGTATTATTACAAAAGAAGATCTCGTTCATATTATTAAGGAGGTCATTCGTCTCAACATTACCCAAGAAGAACCAGATGACGTCGATCACCTCGGAAACCGACGTGTGCGCGCGGTCGGCGAACTCATTCAGGGTCGTTTCCGTGTTGGTCTTGCTCGCATGGAACGCATCATTAAAGATCGCATGTCGACGCTCGACATGGAAACGTTGTCTCCTGGTCGTCTCATTAACGCACGTCCTGTGATCGGTGCGGTGCGTGAGTTTTTCATGTCGTCTCAGCTCTCACAGTTCATGGATCAGACAAACCCGCTTTCTGAGCTCGAACACAAGCGTCGTCTTTCCGCGATGGGTCCGGGTGGGCTTTCTCGTGAACGCGCTGGGTTTGAAGTGCGCGACGTGCATCCAACGCACTACGGTCGTATCTGTCCAATCGCCACTCCAGAAGGACCAAACATCGGTCTTGTGGCTCATCTTTCTTCTTACGCGGTCATCAATGATTATGGGTTTATTGAAACGCCCTATCGCAAGGTGATAAAAGAAATGAAAGATGGAAAGGAACGTGCACGTGTCACAGACGAAATTGAATATATCAACGCCTTCAAGGAAGAGCGCTCTGTTACGATTCCTGCAACGGTGAAAGTTGATGAAGAAGGTTACTTAGTTGATGACATGGTTGGTGGTCGTAAATTTGGTGAGCCAAAAGTGGTGACCCAATCTGAAGTAGATTACATGGACGTTTCGAGTCGACAAATCGTTTCGATCGGCACCGCACTCATTCCATTTTTGGAGCATGACGACGCCACACGTGCGCTCATGGGAACGAACATGCAACGTCAGGCCGTGCCAACGATTAAACCAGACGCACCAATTGTCGGAACAGGTATCGAATATCGTGCTGCAAAAGATTCCGGGCACGTGATTGTTGCCGAGCAAGATGGAGTGATTTCAAAAATCGATGGTGGGATGATTCACGTGACAGACAAACAAAATAATGTCTTCCAATACGAGCTGAAGAAGTTTTTACGTTCAAATAATTCGACCTGTATTAACCAGCGTCCCGTTGTCATGCCTGGAGATCAGGTTAAACGTGGTGGGGTTATTGCGGACTCGTCCGCGGTCGACAAAGGAGAAATGGCGCTCGGTCAAAACGTGCTTGTCGCGTTTATGAGTTGGGACGGTTACAACTTTGAAGACGCCGTTATTATGAGCGAACGGTTAGTTCATGATGACCGTTATACGTCCGTGCACATCGAAAATTACATGATCGATGTTCGTGATACAAAACTTGGTCCAGAAATTGTCACATCAGACATTCCAAACGTTTCGGAGGACAAGTTGAAAAACCTCGATTCTGAAGGTGTTATTCGCATTGGAGCAGAGGTAAAATCTGGAGATATTCTCGTTGGAAAGATTACCCCGAAAGGAGAAACAGAATTGTCTGCAGAAGAAAAACTTCTCCGCGCGATTTTTGGAGAAAAGGCACGCGACGTACGTGATTCTTCCCTGTATCTCGAACATGGAGAGCATGGAAAAGTTGTGGATATTAAAATGTTCTCACGTGAGGCGGGTGATAAACTCAATCCAGGCGTCATTAAACAAATTCAAGTTTCGGTTGCAGACATGCGTAAGATTCAGGTAGGTGACAAAGTTGCCGGACGTCATGGAAACAAAGGAGTTATTTCCAAACTCGTTCCGGTTGAAGATATGCCGTTTTTGGAAGACGGAACACCAGCCGACGTGATTCTTACTCCTCTTGGTGTTGTTTCTCGTATGAACCTTGGTCAGATTTTGGAAGTTCATCTTGGACTTGCCGCAAATGCCCTTGGATATCGTGCGGCGACTCCGGTGCTAAACGGAGTAAAAGAATCTCAGATTCATGAAGAACTCGAACGTGCTGGATTCAACAAGAGCGCGCAATCGACATTGTTCGACGGCCGTACCGGAGAAAAGTTTGGACACCAGATTACCGTTGGATACATGTATGTGCTTAAACTTTCTCACATGGTTGAAGACAAAATTCACCAACGCTCGATTGGCCCTTACTCGCTTATCACCCAGCAACCGCTCGGTGGACGCGCACAGTTTGGAGGTCAGCGTTTTGGAGAAATGGAAGTATGGGCGCTTGAAGCATACGGAGCCGCGCACATGTTACAGGAAATCCTTACGATCAAATCTGATGATATCGTCGGTCGCTCAAAAGCGTACGAATCCATTATCAAAGGCGAGCCCATTCGCAAAGTGAACATTCCAGAATCATTTAATGTACTCATCCGCGAGTTGAAAGGTCTGTGTCTCGATGTCGAACTCATGAAGGATGGTAAAAAGGTCGAGTTGTCAGGAGAGAAAAAGGTTAAATAATTGATACGAACCTACGGACCGTACTGACTTACGGACAGCAGAATTACTCATGGTCTGTAGGTCAGTAGATGTCTGTAGGTCTGTATCAATCCCTATATGTTTCAAAAACAAGATTCACTCAAAATCAATGACTTCGATGCGATTCGCATGCGTATTGCAAGTCCAGACGTCATTCGTTCTTGGAGTCATGGCGAAGTTGAAAAGCCAGAAACGATTAACTATCGTACACAGAAACCAGAAAAAGGCGGATTGTTCGCCGAAGAAATTTTTGGACCGTCGAAAGATTGGGAGTGTTACTGTGGAAAATATAAAAAGATTCGTTTCAAGGGGATCGTGTGCGACAAGTGTGGGGTAGAAGTCACGCACTCAAACGTTCGTCGCGAGCGCATGGGACACATCGAACTCGCCGCACCGGTTTCGCATATCTGGTTTTTGCGTGGCGTGCCTTCAAAAATCGGTACGGTCCTTGACCTCTCCGTGCAGTCATTGGAAAAAGTCATTTACTTTGCGTCGTTCATTGTCACCGATGTAAACGAAGAGGCAAAAATCGTGACGCAAGAACAGGTGAAGCAAGAGTACAAGTCAAAACAAAAAATGATTGAAGGGGAATTTAAACGCGACGTCGATCGGTTGGCGCAAAAGTTTGGTGAGGATGAGAAAAAGATTAAAACAGAAATGAAGCATCTTGAAGAAATTCGCGGTCGCAAAGTTGCCGAACTCGAAGAGGATTTTGATTCCGTCGAAAAAGAACTTAAGGAGTTGAAACCGCTCAAGATTATTTCTGAGGAAACGTTCCACGACTGGTCGCTCAAATACGGTCATATTTTTGAGGCGGGAATTGGAGCAGACGCGGTGCAAGAAATGCTTCGTCGCACAAATGTTGCGGCAACCATGGCAAGCATCGAAGAAGAAATGGACGGTGCACCAGCCGCAAAACGCGATCGTTTGACGCGTCGTTTGAAGCTCTTGAAATCCCTTCACATCAACAAGTTGGAACCATGGTGGATGATGCTTGATGTGATTCCAGTGATCCCACCAGACCTGCGCCCAATGGTTGCGCTCGATGGAGGGCGCTTTGCAACGTCTGATTTGAACGACCTATACCGCCGTGTGATCAACCGAAACAATCGTCTAAAAAAACTGCTCGAGTTAAAAGCCCCGGATGTGATCATCCGCAATGAAAAGCGAATGCTCCAGGAAGCGGTGGACGCCCTTTTTGATAACGGCCGCCACGGCCGGCCGGTGCTTGGCGCAGGAAATCGTCCGCTAAAATCTTTAAGTGATATGCTCAAAGGGAAGCAAGGACGCTTCCGCCAAAATCTTCTCGGTAAGCGCGTGGATTATTCCGGCCGCTCCGTGATCGTCATCGGCCCTGAGCTTAAGCTCCATCAATGCGGACTCCCGAAGAAAATGGCGCTTGAACTTTTTGAGCCGTTTATTATCCGTAAACTCAAAGAGCGCGGACATGTTCATACTATTCGATCTGCTAAAAAAATGGTGGAACGCGTGAAGCCCGAGGGTTGGGATATTCTTGAAGAGGTCATCCGTGAACATCCTGTGCTGCTTAACCGCGCACCCACGCTTCACCGGCTTGGTATCCAGGCCTTTGAGCCTGTATTAATAGAAGGCAAGGCAATCCGCATTCACCCGCTGGTTTGTACGGCCTTCAACGCTGACTTTGACGGCGATCAAATGGCGGTCCACGTCCCGCTTTCCATGGAAGCTCAAATGGAAGCGCGGGTCATTATGCTCTCGGCCAATAATATTTTCTCTCCCGCGAACGGACAGCCGATCGCCACTCCTTCACAAGATATCGTGCTCGGGATTTATTACCTCACCAAGCAGCGTGAAGGGACCAAGGGCGAAGGTCTTGTTTTTTCGGATTCAGATGAAGCGATTTTGGCTTATCTTGATTATCAAATTCATAAGCATGCTAAATGCAAGCTCCGCCTTCCAAGCGGCCAAATCATAGAAACCGCTATGGGGCGTATTGTTTTCAATCAGGTCCTTCCAAAAGGATTTCGGTTTGTGAATGAAAACGTCAGCAAGAGCAAACTCTCGGGAATTATTGCCGAGTGTTACCGTCAATTTGGTCATAGTGAAGTTGTGCATCTCCTTGACCGGCTGAAAACGCTTGGTTTTGAAGAGGCGACTCGCGCCGGCATTTCGATCGGCATTGATGATATCCAAATCCCCAAGGCTAAATCGGAACTTCTTGAAGAGGCCCATCGGGACGTTCAGGCCATTGAAAATCAATACCGCAATGGTTTGATTACAGAAGGTGAACGTTACAACAAAGTCATTGATATTTGGACCCATATTACGGACCGCGTTTCTGACAGTATGTTTGAGGCGCTTGACCCGTTTAATCCTGTTTTTATGATGGCCGATTCAGGCGCCCGGGGTTCAAAACAGCAAATCCGTCAGCTAGCGGGTATGCGCGGTCTGATGGCCAAGCCGTCGGGTGAAATTATCGAAAGTCCGATCACCGCTAATTTTCGTGAAGGTTTGACCGTGCTTGAATATTTCATCTCCACTCACGGCGCGCGCAAAGGTCTTGCCGACACCGCTCTTAAAACAGCGGACTCTGGTTATCTTACCCGCCGTCTTGTGGACGTGGCGCAGGATGTGATCGTCACAGAAACAGATTGCGGCACGCTCAATGGAATTTTTATTGAGCCTGTTTACGAAGGGGAAGATGTTATTGTGTCTCTCAGAGATCGGATCCTTGGCCGCGTGGCGCTGGACAACGTGGTGGATGTTGTGACCGATGGCCTCATTGCCAAGGCCGGCGAGATCATTGATGAAGATGTGTCTAACCGGCTTGAAGAAGTGGGGATTGAAAAAATCCGCATTCGATCGGTCCTCACCTGTGAATCCAAACAAGGCGTTTGCGCAAAATGCTACGGCCGCGACCTGGCCACAGGCCGTCTCGCAGAATTTGGTACGGCGATCGGAATCATTGCGGCCCAATCCATCGGCGAACCCGGCACGCAGCTGACGATGCGTACCTTTCATATCGGCGGTACCGCGTTCCGTGTGGTTGAGCAATCGTATTTTCGCGCCAAAAATGACGGCATTCTCCAATATCACGCCCTTAAAACAGTCCTGACAAAAAACGGTGACATCATTGTGCTGAATCGTAACGGTTCGCTCACGATTCATGATAAAACCGGCCGTGAGCTTGAAAGTTACACGATCCCGACCGGTTCGATTATCAGCTACAAAGAAGGCGCAAAAGTTGCCAAAGATGAAATCTTTGTGAAGTGGGATCCTTACACGGTTCCGATTCTTACGGAAGTTTCCGGTAAGGTCCGCTACGAAGATGTCAAAGCGGGCGTCACGATGAACGAAGAAATGGACGCCACCACAGGCTTGATCGAACGTGTGATCATCGAACACAAAGAAGATCTCCACCCGCAGCTTTTGATTACGGGAAAAAATGACGAGATCATCGCGTTTTATCCGATTCCGACCGCCGCTCACATTGTCGTGAAAGAAGGTCAGGAAATCACGAGCGGTACGCTTTTGGCGAAGATCCCGCGTAAGATCGCAAAGACCCGCGATATCACGGGCGGTCTGCCGCGTGTGGCGGAACTGTTTGAGGCCCGCAAGCCGAAAAACCCGGCCATTATCTCCGAGATTGACGGTATCGTGGAAATCGGAGAGATCGTGAAGGGCCAGCGCAAAATCATTGTGAAAAGTTCGACCGGCATGGCCAAAGAATATCTCATCCCGCACGGGAAACACCTGAACGTTTATAAGGGAGACAAAATTCTCGCCGGCCAGCAGCTTGTGGATGGACCGGTGGTGCCCCAGGACATCTTGAGGGTTTCCGGAGAAAGAAGCCTGCAGGAATATCTGGTGAACGAAGTCCAAGAAGTCTACCGCCTTCAGG
>CAYYFM010000036.1:0-4404 GCA_964471375.1 uncultured Gammaproteobacteria bacterium | reverse complement strand
ACTTCTCATCTACTCATTTTGCGCGTTTATCGTGACAGGGACGGTCATTTTTCCCGCTCTCCGCATGGGTCTCTTCGGTCGCCGCGAAGGTCACCGTGTCTGGCTCGAAATGCTCGTCTCACACTATCTTCTCGGATTAGGCCTCTGGCTTCTCGTCCAGTATTATCAACCGTTTTTCTTTGTTGACTAACGTATGCCAGAGAATGTTTTGTCCGTCACTCAGTATCTCCAAATCGTGAATACGGTTCTTCGTGAACATGTTCCGTCACAGGAGATTGTTGTTGAAGGGGAGTTGAGCGGGTATACGGTTAAAGATGGGAAGTGGATTATTTTTGATTTGAAAGATGAGAATGATGCGAAGGCAAAAGTTGCTTGTTTTGCGACGACGTTCAAGGTCAGCGGGGTATACGAGAATGGGATGCGCGTTCGCGTGTTTGGGTTTCCGTCTGTGAAGCCGTGGAGTACGTTTCAGATTGATGTTCAACGGATTGATGCGGTTGGAGAAGGAGCACTCAAACGTGCGTATGAGATGTTGAAAAAGAAACTGGAAGGGGAGGGGTTGTTCGATGTGGCACGCAAGCGTGTTTTGCCGAGATTTCCGGAGCGGATCGGATTGATTACGTCGCGTGATGCGGCGGCGTATGGCGATTTTTTGCGGATTTTAAATAATCGATGGGGAGGAGTAGAAGTACTTTTTTCCCACGTTCATGTTCAAGGCAAGGAGTCCGTTTCGGAAATTCTCTCTGCCCTGACAACGTTTTCTGACATGTCCGAATGTGACCGTCCAGACCTGATCGTTCTTACTCGTGGCGGAGGATCACTCGAAGACTTGCACGCATTCAACGACGAGGCGATTGCTCGAGCGGTGTACGGATCGCAGATTCCGGTCGTGTGTGGAGTTGGTCATGAACGTGATGAGTCTTTGTGTGATTTTGTTGCAGATGTTCGCGCGTCCACACCAAGCAATGCAGCAGAGCGATGTGTCCCGTCACGACAAGACGTTTTATATGAAATGCAAATGATGACGCGACAGATAGAACAGCGCCTATCGGACAGTCTGGCAGACAAGAATCTCGTTGTTGAACGCGCGGCGCGAACGGTCGGTTCTGTTCTTGATCGAGAACGTCAGCGTATTCTTGTTTGTGCGAGACGACTTCACGATGTGTTCGGATCATGGCATGCGCATTTACGTGATCAGACAGAAATGTTTGAAAAACTCCTTCGCCAAGTGGATCCGAAACGCATTCTCGCCCGTGGTTATTCCATCGTCACCGTTGCAGGAAAGGTCGCAACAAACGCAAGCTCCCTTTCCATCGGCACCGAAATCGCGGTACAATTGTCGCGCGGGACGTTCGATGCTGAAGTTGTGCGGACGAATGGGAGAGGGAAACAACGTCTTATATAGTCATTGCGAGCGAAGCGAAGCAATCTCAGGGGATTGCCGCGTCGTCTGATGACTCCTCGCAATGACAATAAATATTATGCCAAAACAGAAAATCAACTTTCAAAAAGCATTCGAAGAGCTCGAGATGATTACCGAATGGTTCGAACGAGGCGACGTCGATCTTGACGAAGGTCTCAAAAAATTCGAACGTGGTTTAGAATTAGCAAGCGCGTGCAAAGAGAAGTTATCGGAGTTTGAAAATAAGGTGAAGGAGATTAAGTTGAAGTATGAATCAGAATAATCGTTTTACTTTTTGACAAAGTGACCATTTGCAGGCACACTAGAAGCATATGAAATTCAAACAGACATCAAACGAATTTGCTTTTACGGTAAACTACGAACCGATTGATGGTGGATTTCAGGTAACGGTTCCGGCTTTGGTTGGATTGATTACATTTGGGAGAACATTTGAAGAAGCTCGAGAGATGGCGCGGGATGCTATTGAGTGTCATGTGGAAGGAATGCAAAAGGATCGAGTGAAAATTCCAAACGAACAATCACTGTTACAGGAACGTTTGTTCATCACTGTATGAGTAAATTACCGGCTCTCAAGCCAAAACAGGTGCTAAAAGCACTATTGAGAGCCGGTTTTTACGTGCATCATCAGAAAGGAAGCCATGTTCAACTTCACCACTCAGCAAGACCTGAGCTTCGCGTGACGATTCCTTATCACACAGGATGCGATCTTCCACCACAGATTTTGGCATCGATTTTACAGCAAGCTACAATTTCACGAGAGGAATTTCTCGCCATGCTTTAAACACTAAAGTTATTTATGAAACTAATTTTTCGTTGGCTTATTAACGCGATGGCGCTTTTGATCGTTGCAAATATTGTTCCAGGGTTTGGGGTGGATACGTTTTACACCGCGCTCATTGCCGCGTTGGTTCTTGGGCTTGTGAATGCGCTTATTCGTCCTATTTTGTTGATTCTCACATTGCCGATAAACATTCTCTCGCTTGGATTGTTTACGTTTGTGATCAACGCGCTCATGGTCTGGTTTATGTCAACGATTGTAAAAGGGGTGACGATCACAGGATTCACTGCCGCGTTTCTTGCAGCAATATTCCTCTGGGTCGTCAGCATGGGAACGAACTGGTTAATTAAACACGCAGAAGAATCGTAAGTCTGTATGTCTGTATCTGTCCGTAGGTTAGTATCCACCACTCTGGTCATCTCCGTCGGCGGCTCGCTCGTTGTTCCGAATGGCGAGATCGATACAGAATTTCTGAAAGGATTGAAAAAAACGCTTGGATCGCACATTGATAATGGATGGAAATTTGTCATCGTCGTTGGTGGAGGAGGAACCGCGCGGTCGTATCAGCGTGCAGCGAAGGCGGTGACAAAAGTAACTTCAGATGACTTAGACTGGATTGGGATTCACTCGACGCGATTGAATGGTCATTTGATCCGTACAATTTTTCGCGACATTGCACATCCCGTCATGTACAAAGATCCAACACGCGTTCCTCATCGATTCAAAGAAAAAGTCCTTGTCGCTGCTGGATGGAAACCGGGTTGGTCCACAGACTACGTCGCGACACGCATCGCGAAACGGCTTGGAGCAAAAATGGTTTTGAATTTGTCTAACATCGATTATTTGTGTGACAAGGATCCGAACAAGCATAAAGATGCGAAACCGATCTGTGAAATTTCCTGGAAGGATTTTCGAAAAATGGTAGGGAACACCTGGGATCCAGGAATGAACGTTCCGTTCGATCCCGTCGCATCTCGTCTCGCGCACAACTCTGGAATTCAGGCCGTGTTGCTCAACGGAAAGAACCTCCCAAATATTGGAAAGCTCCTTGACGGCAAGTCATTTATCGGCACAGTTGTCGGATAAAAATTGACAAGAAGTCGTTTGACAAATACGCTGAGAGTAGCGTATTTTTCTATTTATCCACAATTTTGAAGCTAATAAGTAGTCATGTATGAAAAAAAACGATATCTTGTCTTCTGAGGTGCTTGAACTTCTTGGGCTCAATAAAAAGGATCTGGAAGTTTATCAGGCACTGCTCAGATTAGGTTCGGCGCCTCTTCGACGCATTGCGGAAGAAGCGAATCTGAATCGTGGGACGGCGTATGATGCGCTCAAACATTTGCTTGACGCGAATCTCGTTTCGTATGTTGATGCAAAAACGCATCGATACTTTACAGCAGAAGATCCACACAAGTTGCGTGGACTTGCAACGCGTCGCGAAGTGGCGATGCGTGAGGCAAGTAAAACAATCGACGCGCTCATTCCATCGTTCGATGTCGTGCGTGGCGAGTCTGGTCATCGTCCTGCGGTTCGTTATTACGAAGGCGACGCGGGGGTGAAAGATATTCTTGAGGATGTGCTCGACGTAACCGAACGGTCCGAGTCTCGCGAATATCGTGTGTACTCGACCGCCGCGATTCGTGACCGTAAAGATGCGGCATGGCCGACGTTTTCCAAAGAACGTGTGAAGCGCGCGGTCCGCTGTCGAGCAATCGCGATCGGAAAAGGCGGAACGACTGCCGGACTTGACGAACGCCGATGGCTTTCGCAATCTGACTCTGGTCCATCCTATATCGCCATCTATCCAGGAAAGACCGCGTATATTTTCATGGATGTCAAAAAGCGTCTGTTCGGTGTCATTATCGAAGATGGGGCGATTGCAAGTATGCAAGAGCTGATCTTCGATGCGTTGTGGCGGTCGCTTGCGTAAACGGATGTTGGCATGTGGAGATGATTGATCGTCTCTATTGCTAACATTCGTTTCGGAGTCTGACATGGAAGCAGAATTCATCGTTGTTTTGTGTGGACCGCACGCGAAAGGTTCACCTCAATTTCACCGGATTCGCGCGGCAACAGAAGTTGCAAAAGCGCGTCCAAACGCTCGCCTCGTGATTTGCGGTGATGCGAATCGAGGCAAGGATGTGGACCAGTTTGCCGGATTTGCAAAAGCACAAGGTGTCGAGACTGTCATCGGATTGTA
>CAYYFM010000035.1:0-31737 GCA_964471375.1 uncultured Gammaproteobacteria bacterium | reverse complement strand
TGGAGCAATCGTCGTTGACGATCCATCAAGAAACGCCTTTGCGTTATCGTCGAGAACTTTTCCAGCCGAAGCTGGTGCTGGGGGGGCAGATGCCATGTGATTTCCTCACTGTGTGCAGCGGAATGCTGCGTTGATTGTTGTAAAGACCGAAAGAGACGATCTTCCATACGCAGGCCCGAATTGGCCGCACACAGAAGAGGAGATATTAGCTGAAAATAGCAGTTTTGTCAACCTGGTTACGGATTCCTTGCGTGATCGGTTGGCGGTCGGAGTTACGGCCGACAATGGTTGCTCCAACGACTTTTTGGTTGCGGATGAACAATTGGGTGACTCCGCCTTCCGAAACAGAGCCTCGAACAACGATTTCGTCTGCACAAGAGCGATCCGTATCGCCGACAAAAATGATCTCAAGTCCAAGGATATTTGTCGCATACGATGAAACGAGCTTGAACGGCTCGCGTTCTCCAAGCAGAATCTTTGCGACGTGTCGTCCTTGCATCTGTGCGTTCATCCAGTTGCCGATATTCACCTGTCTGTTCACGATGATGTCTTGAAATTCTGAGATGTCTCCGGCTGTGTAGACATCAGGGATATTTGTTTCGAGATATTCGTTTGCGAGGATGCCGATGTTGGTTTTGATTCCTGAGTCGCGAAGCCATGTGAAGTCTGGGGCGATGCCGATGCCGATGCCGAGGATGGGAGGTTCTGAGGTTCTGATGTTCTGAGGTTCTGAGAAATTTAGGCTCTCCGAACCTCCAAACCTCCGAACCTTCACTCCTCCTGCTTTCAACTTTTCGTTGATCAACCTTCCCGTTTCCTCGTCAAACACTCTTGACCAGAAACGATCGGATCGGAGTGTGACCGTCGTTGGGATTTTAAAGTGTGCAAAAATGTTGATGTACTCACAGGCGATAAATCCACCACCGATGACATGACCTTGTGTCGACGAGTTTCGTCCGGACAAAAGACTTACAAGGTGGTCTGTATCTGCGAGAGTTCGGAAGTATGAAATTTGACACTCGTTTATTTTCTGAGCAAAGTCGAATGGCACTGTTCGTACCTCTCCACCTGTTGCGATCAACAACGTATCATACTCAACTTCACGTCCATTCGATAATGCAACAAATTTGTTTCGTACGTCCAAGTGCTCACAAATCACGCCAGTCATCCATTCGATATTTTTCTCCGCATACCACATTTCCTTTTTCAAAAACACTCGCTCTCGCGGAATTTTTTCCTTCACATAATGCGGCAAAAGCACACGGCTATACACTGGGTGCTCTTCTTCGCTCACAAGCGTGATGTCGGCGTTTGAATCAAGCTTGCGGAGCTCTTCCGCAGCCGTCGTCCCAGCGATCCCGCCGCCGATGATGAGAAAATGCATAGGGTAGTTTGGGGTTGGTAGTTGGTAGTTTGGGGAGGGCTAACGGGCTCGAACTGAGCGTACTAGACCGTGCAATTGTTTTTGGACCCCAATGATCATTAACCAAAGTTGATTAAAATTTTCTTCTGTCTGGAATTTAAGATCTTTTGAAAGGAGTAATTGATTTTGTAATTCTACTGAGGAAGCAAGACTCATATTATAAAAACGAATTTTATCTGGACCCGTTGCTCGAGCAAATCCTTCCGCGATATTTGATGTAATGGAAACTCCACACCGTCGCATTTGACTCACGAGACCAAATAGCTCTTCTTTTGGAAAAGTTTTAGTGGTCTGATAAATTTCAATACACAATAAATGAGCATCTCTCCACACGCGAAGATCCATAAATGTTTGGATTTTTTTAGATTCATCCATAATGTGCCCCCCCAACTACCAACTACCAACCCCAAACTACCCATTACTACCTCTTACTACCCCTTACTACATCTCAGGAAACAATTGCACTCCCGCCTCATCAAAAATAAAAATTGCGAGAGTTGGACAGGACTGCGCACCGAGAATGATGTTCTCCATTTCATCTTCTGAAACTTCAATGACACGCTCGTATGTTCGCGGTGTTGGCTCTGTTCCATGATCAAGAACGTACGCTTTGTTTTCATCGTTCAATTGGAACGTTTCTGGTGCAATCGTGACACAGGATGCGGCACCGATGCACAGGTCTGGGTCGACTTTGATCGTGAGTTTAGGCATAAGATTCAGTGAGGTGCGTTTAGCGTGTAGGGGAGGAAAGTTTAGGATTCTTGAAATTCTACCACTGAATATTCTGGACAATGATCTTCGACGAGGTCTTGCAGACCTTCCTTGTATGAACCAGAGCATTCGCATCCACCGCAAAATCCGGTGATTTTGAAAACGATTTTCGGTGCGTTGCATTCAAGAATCTCAATCGACCGTCCGGCTGAGTCGAGAACAGGTTTTAATGTTGCGAGTTGTTCGTAGAGTTTATCAATCGGCATATTATCCAAAGTATTTTTCCTTATAAAATCGTATCAGTTCTTCGACAGCTGGCAAGACACTTGGATTTCCGATTCCGACTTTTGTTTTTGCTTGTACCGCTTCGATCGTCGTTGCGCCTTCAAGCACCGCTTCTTCGATATCATGATCTGTGACTTTGCTGATTGGATCGATAATGCGTGATGCTTCGACGACCATTTTATCAACTTGATCGGTACGGCGATAAAAATCGTTGATCGCATCACGGAGAGCTTTGTCACAGAGTACGGAGCAGTGGAATTTACGCGCGGGTAATCCACCAAGTCGATCCATGATGTGTTGCGGTTTGATCGTGCGTGCTTCGGTAAGCGTCATTCCACCGTTTTCTGTGACCATTACACTTGCCATGGATGTGGAAGCGATTGCAGAGCCACACCCGAATGTTTTCCAGCGAAAATCGAGGACACGTTCTGACTCAGGATCAACTTTCATCCAGACACGTAGTTCATCACCACATGCGGGAGAGCCAACTTTTCCGATCGCGTTGTAATCTTCTGGATTTGCATCTTCGTGCATGAAATTGCGTGGATTGAAAAAGTGGTCTTTGACAACATCGGTATAAAACCAAGATTTGCCACCATCTTTAGTGGTGACGTCGCCAGCTTTGCCTGTGACAGGAGGTTGAGCGTAAGACATAGATTATTCGTAATACTTTGGATCGACTCGTACGGGACTAAAGTCCCTTTGAAATGTTCTTAGCCACTTTTTTACCCACCAAAGCTTTAGCGTCGGTGGGAGTGGCGTCAAGTCTGGACGGGACTAAAGTCCCTAAGAACATTTTGTACGCGTTTTTCGATTTTTGCACAGGTCTCTATTGATAATACTTTGGATCGACTCGCACAGGACTTAATGCGCGGAGTTTTTCTACTAGCGGTGGGATTGTTTCTAACACGTATTCAATATCCTCCATCGTCGTTGAATGTCCGAGCGAGAATCGAACGGATCCATGGGCGACTTCGTAGGGAAGTCCGAGCGAGAGAATGACGTGGGATGGATCGAGCGTTGTTGATGTACAGGCCGAGCCAGTGGATGCGTAGATTTCTGCGGCGTCGAGATAGAGGATAAACGCTTCACCTTCGATGTCCATGAACGAGATGTTCACGTTGTTTGGAAGGCGTTTCGTCGCGTGCCCGTTCAGCCGTACTTTTGGAATGCGTTCTCGGATTCCGGCAATCAGTGTATCACGCAGGACGGTTAATCGTTGCGATTCTTGTTCACGGGCGGACTGGGCAAGTTCTAAAGCTTTTGCCATTCCGATAATTCCTGCAACATTTTCTGTTCCTGGACGGAAAGACTTTTCCTGTGTGCCACCAAATTGCAGAGGTTGAAGTTTGATTCCACGTTTTACATACAGTGTGCCAACACCTTTTGGACCATACATTTTGCTTCCATTAAATGTCATCATGTCGACATGGAGTTTTTCGACGTCCAAGTCGAGAAACCCTGTCGCCTGACACGCATCGGTGTGGAAAATAGGTCCAGACGCGACTAAAGTCGCTTTGAATCCAGAATTCACAGCCACTTTAGTGGCGTCCGCCCGATATTTTTGTATCGCATTTCCGATTTCTGCAATTGGCTGGATCGTTCCAATCTCATTATTTGCATACATGATGGAAACGAGAATCGTGTCTGGGCGAATCGCGGACATGACTTGATCGACTGAGATAAGACCATCGTGATCTGGAGAAAGATATGTGACTTCAAATCCTTCTTTTTTTTCCAAATGCATCGTGGCTTCAAGCACCGCATGATGTTCAAACGCAGTGATGATCAGATGCTTTCCGCGTGCTTGGTTTGCCCGACAAAATCCGAGCAAAGCTAAGTTATCAGATTCTGTTCCTCCAGACGTATAGATAAGTTCATCCACACGGACATGCAGAATCTTTGCCATCCGTTCTCGCGCAGAATCGAACGCGTCTTTCACCTCTTTTCCAACAGAATGAAAACTTGATGGGTTTCCAAAATTCTCTCCGAGATATGGCAACATCACCTCAAGAACACGAGGATCGAGCGGAGTTGTTGCGGCATGATCGAGATAGACGTTACGCATATTGAGACCCATTCAACTATGCGGAATCTATCAAATTTTCCTTATTTTAGCAAGACACTCGCGGCTCGTCCGATGACAAACCCAAGCATAGCAGCTCCAAGAGAGATTGCGACCATTTGCCAGCCTCCTCGCCATGGGGATTTTTTTGAAAAATGCGCGCTCCATGCACCGACACCAAATAAACATATTCCGGTGAGTAAGATTGACGGACCATATGCCAGATCGATCGTCAGATAAAAATAGGGAATGAGAGGAATAAGTCCGCCGAGCAAATAAAACACCGCCATAATGATCGCAGAACGCACAGGATGTGTTTTGATCGATTGAGTCTCTTGCACTCCTTCTTCTTTCAACACCTCCGCTCCTGCTTCCATGGCAGATTTGCTCGATAAATAACTTCCAGCGGACATGGAAAGTGCTTCAACTCCTACAAGCACCAGTCCAGATAAAATCACAACGGACGTGCTTCCAGTCCCCGCGGCGATTCCTGTTACGGCACCGAGCGTTGAAACAAGACTATCTTCAAGTCCAAAAACAATCTCCCGCATACTCTCCGCAACCTCATGTCGAAATTTGTGCCCATTCATATGGAGATAGTATATACTAGTAAGGGTTAAATCCGATAATCAGAACTCTATGCAACTGCCAGAACAACTCCGCCCCTTTTCCGAATCAACTCTCATTGTTGTCACCGATAACGTTCAAGCAAAATTATTTAAAGCGGATGGTCGAGAAATCGAACTCGTGAATACGATCTCGACCAAGTCTGACGATCTTGATCAGGATCGTGTTTCAATTGTCACAGGAGGCGGACTGCGTTCTGGGGAACCAGAAGATCATCGCAAGGATTGGTCGCGTGGACAGCTGTATGAACAACTCAATAAAGATTTGATGCATCGTCTTCAAAACAAAGAATTCACCTCTCTCGCATTTTGTGTTCCACAGGAAAACGTCAACACGCTGAAAGAGTCTCTCCATGCCGATTTGCGTCATGTCGCGAATGTTTGGGTGCCAAAATATTTGATTCACGCGGACGTGTCTGACATTGTGGCGCATGTACAGGAAGTGGAATCGTATGGATGATCGTGAACGTGCAATCCTTTCTGAGCGAATGAAAAATGAGGATGAAATTATCCGGTTGTTTGAAGGTGAAGACATTATTCAACAACAAGCTCTGAGGGAGATTCGTGGTTGGACAGCTGAACAACTGAATCGATTGATCCATTTTGCTCATAAACGAAAGGAAGCGATAGATCTGTGTCGTCTGGAATATCACACGCGTAAACAGCAGACAATAGATGAGAAGCGGCCACAAATGTCAGAAGATGAAAAAGAAATAGGTGTCTATTGGGAGCAAATTGAACCTCAGGTACGAGACGCTGTTCATACGCTTCTCAAAAAAGGATATTGGACTATCTATTCCGGATTTCGTTCCGTTGATGGTGATCAAGAGATGGGGATAGAAAATGTCCGCATGGACACATTACTGTTAGACGGAGAGCTTGAAAAAAAATTACACTCGATAGGATTTTCCTTTTCGCGGACGCCGTCATCTCTCCACATTCGAGCGAACCAATTAGCGTCTCTAGATGAGATAAAAAAAGCATGGAATATCGTTGTGGAAGCACTTCCCGATCATCCGCCACGTGATAGGTGGAAACGACCTTCTTGGTCGAAAGAAGATACGGAAATTGAGCAAGCGTTAACTCGCCTAGAAATTTCTATTCGTGAGTTTACTCCTGCATATCAGTTTCGATCGAAACTAGAAGAGTTAAGTGAACAAGATTGGAATCAAATGGAGAATTGTGATTCTCGAGATCCAAACTGGACTCTTGAAGAAGTTATTGCTCATCGCTCAGCAAATGAACGAGGACAACAACGCGATGTGAATCGTATTGTAGAAGGACTAAAACAAGGAGATACATTACCAGCCCCAATGGTTTTGTTTCGGAAAGGACATCCTCCGTTTTTGATTGCAGGTTCTACACGTCTTTCGGTTGCGCGCGCCATGGGGGTACAACCAAAGATATTTGCAATTCGTCTGTAACGCATTTTGGAAAGTCGTGTAGAATAGAATGTCTAACTCTTCACGACTTTTTTATGAGAAAATCTTCGAAAATTGTCCTTGTTGCAGCATTAATTGCAACTCTTGGGGCGGGAGCGATTGGCGTTCGTTCTACACTTGCGGCAGAGGATTCTGAGCAACCAAAGGACACGTTCATGTCTGAGCTTGTGACGGCTATTGCAGAAAAATTTGATCTTGATGAAGATGAGGTTCAAGCGGTAGTGGATGAACAGCGCGAGGCACACAAAGAAGAAATGAAAGCAAAGCATGACGAGATATTTGAAACAATGCTTGCGACAGCGGTTGAAGATGGTGACCTTACACAAGATCAGGCAGATGAAATTTTAGAAAAGCGTGATGAAATGCAAACGTTAATGGAGTCGTTGAAAGATTCTGAACAAGAAGATCGCAAGGAGGCGATGAAAGAAGCGTTTGAAGAGCTGAAAGCATGGGCAGAAGAGAATGACATTGGAATGGAATATTTGCGCTTTGGGCCACCACCACGGATGAACGGTCAGGGGCAAGGTGGAGGTCAGGGAGGCATGCAACAGGGAGGACAAATGGGTGGGAGAATGATGAATGGAGGAGGAAATGGATCGCAAACACAAATAAATTAACAAACAAAAAATCCACTCCGATGAATGTCTGAGTGGATTTTTATTTTACAAGAAGATCTTTTGCAAGGGTGATGAGCTCGCCGTTTGTTGCTTGTGTCCCGTCAGCGGAGATGGTGAAGACAATCTCGTCTGTTTCAAAAACGAGCATACGTGTCAGTTCGCAAAAGCCTGGGAGTTCCCATTTTTCATTTGGATCAACACAGGGAAGATGATTGGTTGGGATGTCGACAAAAAAACCTTCTGCTGTACTAAATGTGATGTCTGTTGATGTGTACGACTGATAATCAAGCATGAATCGTTTGAGGTTGATTCCTGGTCGTTCGACGAGTTCGACGAAGCGATGGTTGTTTTTTGTTAGCACAATTGTTACCGATCCTGTCGGAAGTGTTCCTGTTCCCTTTGTGTAAACACCAACCGTATAGACCGCAGAGCCAAGTAAATCGTCTGGAAGAGTGATTGGCATCGTGGTGTGCATCTGTGCATTTATCACAGATTCTGATTCGATCAGTCCATCGGTTTCAAACAACATGTCAGGGCGTGGAGGGGGAATGAATGAAAAGACAATGCGTAAAATAATCGCAAGCGTAATCATTGGAACGAGAACAATGAGGAAGCAATTACGCGTCGAGACGTTATGAAGATGTCTGAGTGGGTTTTGCATACGCATGTGCGGCGAGAATCGCGAGAAGAATCCATGTCATGACCGCGAGATCGTTTTTGAAATACGGGACGTCGACAAGGCCATGGATCGTCATTTGGAGAAGGGCAAAAAAAGGGAGTAGCGTGTAGGATGTAGCGTGTAGAGAGAATGACCGTAACGTGACGAAGGCGAGCCAGACAAATGCAATCAGTCCGAGCAGTCCGAGTTCAGACCAAATGTTAAAGATGATGTTATGCGGGTACTGGAAAATTTCGTATTGTCTGTCGGAGTGATATTCTTCCATGATGGTCGGGTAGCCATTCAGTCCTGTGCCAAACACAGAATGATCTTTCAACATAACCAACGTTTCTCGCCATTGCGATCGACGCACCTGTCCAGAATAGTCGTTCAGCGTCAGTTTGTCGAAGACGGTTTGGCGGAAAGGAGAGACAGTGATCAGGATGGTTACAGCGATGGCTGTCACGATCGCTGTTTTTCTAAGCTTATTGTTCAGCAGTGCAGCAATGAACAACGTTGCAATAACAGACACAATCGCTGCCTCAGATAGGGAGAGAATAATCGCGATGAAGGGTATGATTGCTGCCAGAAACCAGAGCCAAGATTTCTTAGGGACTTTTCCGCCAGAGGCGGATCCGCCTCTGGCGGAAGTCCCGTCCGATCTGGACGCCACTCCCACCGACACGAAAGCTTTGGTGGGTAAAAAAGTGGCTAGGAACTGTATGGTACTGATCACAATAATCGGTCCCAAATATAACCCCACTGCATTCGGATAAGCAAACACGCTCGTCACCCGTTCCTCCACATCCCACGGAACAGGAATTCCAAGTCCTGTCAGTTTTTGCAAAACAGCACAGATTGCAACGAACAGTCCACCTGCACCAATAGCCATGAAGAGATTTTTTGTTTTGACATTAGATTCATCTGATCTGAGCGCGGACATGACGATGAAATACACTAAAATCGGTTCTATGAAATACGCTTTCCAGATTCCAAGAGCAGATAGTTTATCTGGGGCAACGAGGACACCGATTGTTGCGGCGATCAACAGTAAACAGATCGGCGCGATAAACTTGTCATTGCGAGGAGTGAAACGACGAAGCAATCCCATGAGATTGCCACGCTCCGCTCGCAATGACAGGACAAGGAAAATCAAAACAAGAACTTCTAGCAACGTCATCGGGATCGGTCCGATCGAAAATCGCAGCAGATACGTCGGCAGTCCTGCCGCAAGCAGGTAAATTCCATGGTTAAGATTACGCCAGGCGATAATAGCGTATACGATCGAGACGACTAGGATCAAGGAAGAGTAAATCATGTTGACAATTTCACAAGAGATCGAATTTTCTTGAAATCAATTCCACCGATTACGACCATGGAGGCGAGATAAACGATTGCTCCAATGGATACATCGAACAGAACATGGAAGGTTGGAAGAAGAGTGAGAACACCATACATTAAAGCCGCACACGCAATAGCTTTGAGAGTGATCGTGAGGGATGGGATAGCGCCAGATGTTTTTCTAACAACGATGTAGCAGATGATCGCGATGAGAATTTCAGAAACAAGCGTGACTGTTGCAGCTCCCCAAGCGCCGTACAGGGGAATGAGTGTCATGTATCCAATGACGGCAATGACTGCCGTTGCGGCATATCCCCAAATCATAGGCTTTTGTTTGTTCACGGCAACAATCGCATGACCGTAGAGAGATGAGAAGAAAACAGCAACAAGAGCGAGAATAAGAAATTGTAACAAGGGTCCAGACGATGTGTACTTTTCTCCAGCGATGAGTTCTACGAGTGGGGTGCCAACTATTTGAGCTCCGACCGCGAGAGGAATGGTCACGATTGCAAAAATATCAAAGGCGTGTTTCATGTGGTTGCGGAAAACATCTTGCTTGCGAGAAGACCATGCCTCGACGAGGGTAGGCAGGAGGAGTCCCATGAACATGACGGGCAGAGCGGTCAAAACGTCTATGACTTTATAGGCCACGCCGTAGATCGCTACGTCCGTGCTTTCACGAAAAACAGACAAGAAGAGAATATCGCCTTTCAAGTAGATGAGATTAAACATGATAGAGATCGCGATTGGCCACGAGCGGTGAATGGCTTCTTTCCAAACGTCACGATCAAAACGAAATGAGATTGCGACGTAGCGATGCACGAGAAAAATAGTTGCGACAAGCCAGAGGATGTTTGCGAGAACGGTCGCGGCAATAATACTTTGGAGTCCAAGTCCACTTGAAAGGATGAGGATGATGAGACCAAGGAGGACAACACGGTTTAGTAATTCTGCAACGGCCGCTCGCCACATGACAGCATGACGCTGGAAGATTCCAACGAGCAGAGTTGCGCCAGACATGCATAAATATCCGAAGGCTCCTAGAAATACGACGTCACGGACGCTTGATGAGTATGGGAAGGCAAGAACGATGATCGGTGCGAGTCCGAAGATGATGAGTCCGGAGATCATACGCATCGAAAAGATGTTTCCGACGATACCCTTATGGTCGGCCCCTGGCTCGGAGATCATGACGACGAGCGATAGGGTGAGACCGAAGTCAACAATGATCCCAAAAAACTGTAAAAAGGTAAGTCCGATCGTGAAGTCACCAAATTCTGTCGTCGTTAATCCACGCGTTAAAATACCAATGGTGAGGAGACCAACGAAAAGGGTCAGGATGCGGCCGATGAGTTGAATTGAATAGTTCGCGGCAAACCGTTGTGATTCCATACAAGTAATCGTATCTTAGCGATTTTTTGACGAAGAAGCAAAAAAATGGTATAATATTACGGATATGGAGGGGATTTTGAAACGAATCGCTGGATGGATTTTCGTCTTCGTTATCGGAGCGGGTTTGTTTCCGTTTGGTGCTGTACAAGCTGCACCGCTCAAAGGGTATGAGGCGGTACAAGTGACGGCGACGAGTAAATTGACGTTGAAAACAGGTGAATCGAAAACCGTATCAATCGGGTTTCAGAATACAGGAACAGAAACGTGGAATCGCGATTCGGGCGCGTTTGTTTCTGTGTACACGTACGGTCCAAAATATCGGACGTCTATGTTTCAAGACGCGAGCTGGGTTTCGGCAAGTCAGCCAGCAAAGTTAACGGAGACGACGGTAAAGCCTGGGGCTGTTGGTCACATCCAGTTTGCTCTTCATGCGCCGTCTACTTCTGGGACATATTCCGAAACATTTAAGCTCGCCGCAGAAGATATCGCTTGGATTCCAGGAGGCGAGTTTACGATTTCTGTCACCGTCGGTTCTTCGTCATCATCAATAACCACCTCAATCCCCTCAACCACTTCAGTTTCTTCCGATCTCTCCGGAATCGTCTTATTGAAAAGTGCGAAAAAAATTACCGCAAAAGCAAACGAAACAGTTTCTTTTACCGTTGGGATTAAAAATACCGGAACAACAACATGGACAAAACGCGCACTCTATTCTAGCGATGTTCAAGCAGCAAGTGTGTCGACATCAACAGCGATTACAACAAAGACATCTGGCTCTGTTGCTCCTGGTGGAATGGACCTTATCGACTTTACATTTCGTGCTCCTTCCACAAAAGGATCTCACACGGTGAAATATACTTTTGCTGCGAACGATGAAGTTGTGTCTGATTTAGAAATTACGATTCCTGTTGAAGTGACGAGCGATGCGCCAGCAGTGAAAGATGCGCCTAAAAAGAAAAAAGAAAAGGAGAAAAAAACGAAGACCCAAGATGCTTCGGATGGAATTGTGACAGATACCACGATGGATGAGCCAACGATGCGTATTGGGGTGATTATTGTTGATGAGGAAACCGATGATAAAGTTGATGTGAGCTGTGCGTCAGATTGGAAATTGTATGATGGAGATGGAGGTCTGCTCGCAGAACTGGATGCAGATGAATCCGTGGAGGCGTTTTATAAGAAAGACCGTTATTGGTACAACCGAGGGAAGGGGTTAGAAAAGACAACATCGTATCTACGATTTGTTCCAGATGAGTTGAATGCAGTGTGTACGATTGAGAATTTTGATCGAACCAAAACACGCAATGCGGCGTATCCAGATAATGAGTTTAGAAATATCTTGGAATTGCGTTACAACTCTGCAAAAGATCGCACATGGATGATCAACGAGTTGCCTGTCGAAATGTATTTGCGTGGACTTGCAGAAACAAGCAATATTTCGCATCTCGAATTTCAAAAAACACTCATTGTGGTCGCACGTACCTACTCGCTCTATCATTTTGAACGTTACACCAAACACGACGAAGAATATTTCCACATGAACGCGTATGCCGATGATCAGGTGTATCGAGGATATGGTCAAGAAAAACGCACACCGAGACTTACTTCCAGTGTAGACGCTACAACAGGCGTTGTTGTTACGTACGACGGTAAAGTTGCAATTACCCCGTATTTCTCCCGATCTGACGGCCGAACACGCGACTGGGGTGAGGTGTGGTATGGGGATGTTGCTTGGCTAAAGTCTGTTCCAACACCTTGCGATAAAGGAAAAACGCTTTGGGGTCACGGAGTCGGCATGTCTGCCTCTGAAGCGCTTTGTCAGGCGAATAATGGAAAGGAATGGAAGGATATTTTGAAGTATTTTTATACCGGGATTGAATTAACGAAGCGATGGAAATGAAATCCTATGCCCGAAGGTTCTCACTACAGCACGTCGTTCGCGAACGACGTGCCACATCCAGACTCCCCAATCTCCCACATGCGCTACGATACTCTCGACACGAGCGTTCGGAGCTATATTGATAATCTCACAGATCAGATTGCGATACTGGTGCGTAAGTATGGAAAGAAACATCCAAAAGAACTCCTCCCGCTTATGGAGACGGATGAAATGAGTCTCGAGGAAGTGAGGCACTTCTCGAAATTAACGGAGCATCTCGCACAAGCCATGCGAGAGAATGCGGTTCCCAAAGCAGACCAAGAGGCGTGGAAACATCACGAAGCCACACAACCACTTGTGTATGACAAAGAAAAAGCCAAAGAATACGGCTTTACTGAACTCACCATCGAAGCTCATGAGAAAGCCCAAGAGCTCGTTGATGCAGTCTTTGCTCAAGACCCGAGATTCGCTGACGAAGTCGCAGTCAAGGAGTATTGGCAGACTAACTGTCCTGACCTTCCAGACATTCCAGAGAAATCTAGCTGGTTTTTCAAAGCACTCGCCGAACACCGTCTCTCAGATACGATCGACAACGACAACAAAGCAACAATCACAAACCCAACCCGACCACACATCCCACGCTTTGGACAAGCAAAGTTCCTGCTTGTCATGGACTGGAAGGAATTTGATTATGACAACGCAGAGGAAAAAGACAAAAGTGTTTCCTCACAAACAAAAGCATTCATGAAAAAGTTGTTCAACACAGAAAACGTCACAAACATCTCACGTAACACCATCAACGAAAAGCTGTACACTAACTACGAAACCCGCACCCACACACCAGAGGCTCTCGTCGTCATTCAAGACATAATCGGTCAAGGACAAGACCCAACAAACTACGAACTTCGTCTCATCCGCTTCGATGAATACGCAAGAGTTACAAACGCACAAGATTACGGGAAAAAGAATCTCTGGACGCACTTTGATGGATATTATGGGCACGGTGACGGGCGCCGTTTCGGCTTGGTCGGTGGGGACCGCGGCTTCGGTGGTGCTGCGCGCGTCGACTACGATCGCCGCGACAGCCAGGATGCTGATTTGGCGGTGCGTCTCGTGCTCTCGCGCAAGGTTTAGGTTTGGGTTTGGAAATTGGGATTGACTTCAGATTTGGAATTTGGAATTGGATTTTTCGTACTCTTGAGCCATCCTCCAAGCATTAGACCAATTTCGCCAAGGTGGGGAATGAGCTTCTTGTAAGTTGTCGGTTCCATACAATGTATGTCAACGGAAATTCGAATAAAAAGTTTCAGCGAATCAAACAGAGCTGATGCATGTGCAACCGCTATTTGTTTTTGTATACCTGACGATGCGACGGTCGCGAGGAAGCAATTTTCGATACACTCGAGTATTTGTCTTTCTATCATCGTACCAAGCGTATAGCGTTCCAGCTTTTCAAAATCTCGAATGAACCTGTGAAGGATTTTATATGTCTCACCAAGCTTATGGATGATCGGGATCGCTGAGAGTTTTTCGCTCCGTTGGGGGGGGGGAGACTTCCATGGAAATTTCGCGGAGTTGAGCGATGAATTTGCTGTTAGACATATGCGTTTTGAAGAAGCGATTACGATTGAAAATATTTACGACGCGTGGATAGATTTTAGCGCAGGGAAACAAAAAAAAGAAGACGTGATGGTCTTTGAATCAAATCTTGAGAATGAACTCGTTTCCATTGCGAACGATCTACAAACCGGGAGATATACGCATAGTCCTTACTCGCGGTTTGTTGTCCACGACCCAAAGCGTCGCATTGTTCACAAAGCGACAGTGCGTGACCGAGTGGTTCATCGTATTTTGTACAACTCCCTCATGCCAGTTTTTCATCCACGATGGTTGAATTGTTCATTTTCTTGTCGACCAGGATTTGGCCAGCATCGGTCAGTCGAAGCGGTACGCATGGGACTACGACAAGCGACTCGGAACAGAACACGAGAATGTTTCACTCTTAAGGTCGACGTAAAAAGATATTTTGACTCGATGGATCATGGGATTCTCTTGTCATTACTCAGTCGTCGCGTGACAGACGATCGATGGATGCATTTGTTAGATACAATCATCGGCAGTTTTTGTGTGGACCAGGGAACGGGAGTGCCAATTGGGAATCTTACGAGTCAACTATTTGCAAACGTATACTTGCATGAGCTCGATTGGTTTGTAAAACATGAATTGCGTCATCATTGGTATTATCGTTACGCCGACGATATGTTGTTTCTGTGCGAAACAAAGGATGAAATAAAGCGAGTGCTTACGGCTATCGGAACGTTTTTATCAAGTCGACTCTCCGTTCATCTTCATCCAAACAAGACCATTATTCGTAAAAATTCATGGGGTGTGGACTGGCTAGGTCGTGTCTTGTTGCCAGGGCACGAGGTGCTGCGGCCATCAACTCAGCGACGGATGCTACGAAGGGTAGACGAATGTGCAGTGAAGGACGATTCACATCGATTGTTCGCGTCGCTTGCGAGTTTTAATGGCCTATTGAACGGAACGGCGCGACGCAAACTTGATGAACGATTGCTTCAGACAATGGCACTGGCTGGTCGTGGATGATATGATTCGATCAGTCAGGCTAATGAACGACCGAGTGGGAACACTGCTTTGTCGCCGCCTGCCTTCGTATGTGAGATAGTGAGAAGTGAGAACGAACAGGACGAATGTCCCAATGAATTCATCACGAGTGCTTGCTCACATTCGGAAAAACTTGCGGTGTGGCGATCGAAGATTTCCAAGAAGGTGATGCGTCACCTTCTGTTGATACGTTTGGATGGCTACATAGAGGGCACGATGACGGGAACCGTGACGGCTTGATCGGTGGGAACCGCGACAACGGTGGTGCTGCGAACGTCGACAACGATCACCGCGACAACCAGAATGATAATTTGGCGGTGCGTCTCGTGCTCTCGCACAAGTGATTTAGTACGCCTGTTTTATTTCAAATATGAATTTGATCTTTCGTCCATTTTTATTTTTTGCCTTCTTCTTTTCTGGACCAGTTGGTTTTTTTCCATTGACTGTTAACGCAGCGCCGAATGCTCAGTTGATGTCGGTGTTTGCGGGTCGGGCGGATTTGCAGAAAGCGTTTGATTCGTCGAATCGGTACCGTGCGGTGGAAGGATCCGCTGCGGGTTTTCTTATCGATCTTGACGACTGGGCTGAGCAGTATGGTTGGCAAGAATACGAGACGTTGTCTGTCTACGCCCCAGTTTCCAGCTCGTCTCCCCTCCTTTTCAAGGAGGGGTTAGGGGTGGTTACTCGTCCGACCGTGACCGCGAGTTCCTACATCGTCATCGATCGTACGACAGGACAAATTCTCGCCGCAGAACACGCTGACAAGCAATGGCCGATTGCGTCACTTACCAAACTCATGACCGCAGAGATCGTTCTTGATTCAGATGCGGCGTTATCAAGCGTGTATCCTGTGAAAATAGAAGATGATGTCGGGGGAGCAAAGCTGTATGTAAACAATGGAGACACGTTTACTCTTGATGGATTGTTACAAGCAACACTCGTTGGATCCGCAAACAATGCCGCTAACGCCATCACGCGCGCGACTGGACTTTCAAAATCTGATTTTGTCGCAGAAATGAACCGTCGTGTCGATGAACTGAATCTGTCTCATACACGTTTTGCTGATCCAACAGGGATTGAAACGGAAAATGTTTCAACTGCACGTGAATATGCACGCATTGCCGATCAAGCATTCGATCGCGCGGACATTCGTCGCTACACAACGACTGCTTCTGCGAGTATTCGAGTTCTCTCACAAGGTGTGGTGAAAACCATCAAAAATACTAACTGGTTGTTGTGGAAACCAGAGTATGATGACATCTATGTGATGGCGGGAAAGACGGGATATTTGGAAGAATCCGGTTGGAATCTTGCTGTCGCTCTTCGTCCAGAATACAAAGACGAGAAGCAGGAACTTCTCGTCGTTACATTTGGTTCAGATTCACGCGCGGAGAGTTTTCAAGATGCCGAAGCGCTCGCACGATCGGTGTGGAATAATCTCAAATCGTTTTAGTTCCATCCGCGACGGCGGCGACAATGTCGGCTGCATGTCGCGTTTTGTATTCCTGGACAACGCGGATAATCGTTTCTTTTATTTTTTCAGGATGATCAATTCCTTTGAAAGTAAATCGTTCCTTCTCACCAGCGGTTTGAATAAGGACGTCGCCATAGTCAAAGAATGTTCGAATCATTCCTTTCACATTACTCGTGACATCTTGAACAGAGGCAAGGTGCAGTTCTGATGCGACACGATTAAACAGACCTTTTTGCTCCGTATTGATAATGCGATCGTTTGTAATAATCCATGTGTCGAGATAGTAGTCGGTAAATTCAAGAAAACTAAATAGCCAGACGGATAATACGTAAATGGATCCAAGGATGACGATGATCGGTCCAAGAATAGGGTGTTCAAGGCCCACCATGAGTTTATCTTGAAAATACAACGCGATGAGTGTTGGAACCGCAAGCATGAATACACCTGCGACAATGATGAACAACCAGGTAAACCATTGCCGACGCAAAAATTTAATGACTTTTTCATCAGGTTTTTGGTTTGGAAGTTGGTCGAGGTGCATCATATTCCTTTAAAAAATTCTTCAGATTGATAGGTATCGATGTAGTCACTAAGAGGAATTCTGGTCGTCCATTCGTATGAGGAAAGCATGGTGAACGAAATAGCGAGGAGGATGACTGTCCCAAAGAGAAAGATGGCAGTTATTGCATACAGTTCAAATCCGTACGTCCCAAATCGAACGAGGTGGTAGACGTTGAAAATGGTGTAAAGACAAAAAAACAGCAAAAACAAGCTGTAAAAAACAAGGAGCGACCAGAGCGGAATTGGAAATGCAGTAATATCAAATCCCATATTTATGATTCTATCATAAAATTGGATTTAGAGGTGGGTCGAAGCCGAGATGACGATACGCCGCATCCGTTGCGACTCGTCCACGAGGTGTGCGAGCGAGAAAACCGAGTTGGAGGAGGAATGGTTCATACACATCCTCGATCGTGTCGATTTCTTCTTGTGTTGCGGCGGCAAGCGTGGAAAGTCCAACAGGTCCGCCATGGAATTTTTCGATGATCGCGAGGAGGAGTCGACGGTCAACGTCGTCGAGGCCGTAAGCGTCGACTTTTAACAGAGTGAGGGCGTCTGTGGCGACATCAGACGTAATTTTTCCGTCCGCGCGAACTTGAGCAAAGTCACGTACTCTTCGAAGAAGCCTGTTTGCGATGCGTGGTGTGCGACGGGATCGGTTGGACAGCAGAGTGATCGCATCTGAGTCTGTTTCTATGTTCAAGATTTTTGAGCTGCGATCGATGATCCGACCAATGTCTTCGTGTTCGTAGAAGTTGAGGTGGTACGTCATGCCAAAACGGTCACGAAGCGGACTTGAAAGAAGGGACAATCGTGTTGTCGCCCCAATGATTGTGAATTTTTCAAGATTGAGTCGAAGGGTGCGTGCGGTCGGTCCTTTTCCAACGATAATATCAAGTACGTAATCTTCCATGGCTGGATAGAGCACTTCTTCAATTGTTCGATTCATCCGGTGAATTTCATCAATAAACAAAACGTCACCCTTTCCGAGGTTGGACAGAATCGCCGCAAGGTCTCCAACCCGCTCAAGGGCTGGTCCAGATGTAATTCGAATCTGCGCTCCAAGTTCATTGGCAATAATATTCGCAAGCGTCGTTTTCCCAAGCCCAGGATTGCCGTACAAAAGGACATGTTCAAGAGGTTCCTCTCGCTTTTTCGTCGCTTCGATGACAATATTGAGATTCTCCTTTAAAGCCTGCTGCCCCACAAAATCCTGAAGCGTCCGCGGTCGGAGCCCAACCTCAAACTCCCGCTCCGGCGCTTCTGCACCGTCGGTCACCACCCGTTCCGGAATTTCCATTTCATCACGTTCAATCATGTGACTCTATTATGGAGGACGCGAGACGTATTGCCAAGTCGTCCATTTTTTGTTAACATCCGCGCGGTATGGATCATGGAAACGTCATCATTCGTTTTGAAAAACTGTCGTTTGGGTACGACAAGGAGAACCCGATCCTTCGGGAGGCGGATTTTTCTGTTCGGGAGGATGCGAAGATTACGGTGATGGGGCAAAATGGGGCGGGAAAGAGTACGATTTTTAAATTGCTGCTAGGAGAATTGAAGCCGGATAAGGGCTTCATTCATTTGAAGCAAGGAGCGACGATTGCGATTGCGACGCAGGTGATGCCGAAGGATCGCATGGAGGATACTGTTTCGGAATTTTTTGCACGCGCGTTTTCAGAAAAAATGCATAATCTTCCGGCACGCATTGTGGATGTGCTTGAGATTGTGAACATGACGACGGTGCTTGGTAAACAGATCAAGGATTTTTCTGGGGGACAGCAAGCACGACTGTTACTTGCCTATGCTCTGATTCAAGACCCAGACATTTTACTTCTCGATGAGCCGACGAATAATCTCGATACCGCTGGGATTGAACATCTCACAGGTTTTCTCATGTGCTATGCAAAAACCGTCCTTGTTATTTCACACGATGCAGATTTTTTGAATGCGTTTACCGAAGGTGTTTTGCATCTGGATGTGTATACGGGAAAGGTAGATCGTTACGAAGGAAACTATTTTAACGTGGTTGAAGAAATCGCCGCGCGTGTGGAGCGAGATCGAGCGAAGAATGCGCAGTTATTGAAAGAGATTCAAGATCGCAAAGACAAAATCAACTTTTTTTCTCACAAAGGTGGAAAGATGCGTGCCCTTGCGGCGAAGTTGCGTGATCAAGTTGCCGACGCAGAAGAAAATATGGTGGAGGTGAAACGTGATGACCGCACGATTCGAGATTTTACGATCCCTGCACAGCCGTTTTCAGAGCCAGTCGTGACCATCTCGTCGGTGAAGGTCATTAAAGATCATGAGCCCGTACGAAAAGAAGTTTCCATCAAGCTACGCAAACAGCAAAAGCTGTTGATTTCTGGTCCAAATGGAATTGGAAAAAGTACTCTCCTTCGATCGCTCGCTTCTGACGCAGACGAAGGTGCGGTGATTGCGTCAGGTGTAAAGGTCGGTTACTACCGACAGGACTTTTCTGGGCTCGATTTTGGACAGACGGTCTATACATCTCTCGAGTCCATGATGGAAGTACCTGATAACGAGAAGTTGCGTGCCGTTGCCGCGCATTTTTTGTTGACAGGAGATTTGCTTCGTAATCAGATCGGATCACTGTCTGAAGGACAAAAAGGACTATTGTGTTTCGCTCGCTTTGTCTTGCAAGAACCTGGACTTTTGATTCTTGACGAGCCAACAAATCATATAAATTTTCGTCATCTCCCCATCATTGCCGAAGCACTCAACAACTATCAAGGCTGTATGATCGTTGTTTCACACGCCCCAGAATTTGTCAGCAAAATTTCGTTCACAGAAACGCTCGATCTTGGTATCCTTTCATAGGTTATACACAATTTCAGTTTGACAAATCGAAAAAAAGAGGGTAAACTAAAACCAGATAAGCGATCAAAAACTGCTCGGCCTATGGGTCGGCAGTTTTTTGCTTGAAATATTATGGAAATTTTTATAACAAACGACCAGGTACACGAATTTATTTGTTCACTTGAGAATCAAACCCATGTTAAAGTTCTCCGAATTTTTGATTTACTTAGAATATATGGTCATGAACTTCGTATGCCATACATGAAAATGATTGATCGAGGAGTCTATGAGTTACGAATTTGCGGAAAGCAGAATATTCGATTTGTTTTCGTATTTCGTGACACACGGGCGATCATTCTCCATGGCTTTGTAAAAAAGTCCATGAGAATTCCTTGGAAAGAGTTAAACATTGTAAAAAAACGCATTTTACTATTTGACAAGCAATAACCTATAGGTTATGATTTATGTATATGATCAAGTTAATTTCTCTGGAAGATCTAAAAAAAGAAAGCTTCGCGAAGAATCCTCACTTGAAGAAGATGTATGATGACCTCGAGGAGGAATATGCCATCATCGAACAGGTGCTCGCTTTTCGGATAAAGCATGGGATTACTCAGGCTGAACTCGCAAAAAGAATTGGTACGAAACAGTCGGCTATTTCTCGGTTTGAATCTGGTACGGAAAATCCAACAATTGATTTTTTAAAAAAACTTGCAAAAGCACTTGGGGCTAAATTGTCTGTAAAAATTTCTTAAACCATGAAAACACTCCTGAAAATTCATTTTGGGTACGATACATTTCGACCGTTGCAAGAAGAAATTATTCAGACCGTTTTGCAAGGGAAGGATGCACTCGTGCTAATGCCGACGGGTGGTGGAAAGTCGTTATGTTTTCAGTTACCAGCCCTCGTGTTTGATGGAATCACGATCGTGATTTCTCCACTCATCGCCCTCATGAAAGATCAGGTAGATTCGCTTGTGGCAAACGGGGTGTCGGCAGCTTTTCTTAACAGTACTCTCGATGCAGATGAGATGGATAACGTTGAGCGCCGCGCTCTTTCTGGACAACTTAAAATTCTTTATCTCGCTCCGGAACGTCTGGCATCGGACGGATTTCAATCACTCCTTTCTCAATTAAAAGTTTCGTTTATTGCGATTGATGAAGCTCATTGTATTTCTGAATGGGGACATGACTTTCGTCCAGATTATCGTAATCTGAAAAATCTCCGACGATCATTTCCGTCTGTCCCTGTCATGGCACTCACCGCAACGGCGACTCCTCGGGTGCGGGAGGACATTGTGAAACAGCTTGGGATTCAAACCGCGCAGGTGTTTTTGTCGAGTTTTAATCGACCAAACCTTCACTACGCGATTCGTCCAAAAAATAATGCCTTTGGTCAACTTGTTCAGGTGCTACAACCGTACAAAAATAAACCGGTTATTATCTATTGTTTTTCTCGTAAAGACACCGAGTCGCTTGCAGACGATTTGTCCCGTGCGGGTTTTTCCGCATCTCCCTATCACGCAGGCCTCGACAGAGAAACACGTACACAAACCCAAGACAAATTTATTCGTGATGAAGTTTCGATTATTGTTGCCACGATCGCGTTTGGAATGGGAATCGATAAACCCGATGTGCGATTGGTCGTGCACATGGATCTTCCAAAGACGATCGAAGGGTATTATCAAGAAACAGGTCGCGCAGGTCGTGATGGATTGCCGAGCGACTGCCTATTGTTTTATACATTTGGTGATCGACGTAAACAAGAATTTTTTATTGCACAGATTGAAGATGACGCCGAGCGCGAACTTGCGACACGTAAACTCGCACAGGTTATTTCGTACTGTGAATCAACGACCTGTCGACGACAATTCTTGTTGAAATATTTTGGGGAGAAATGGGAGGCGTCTGTTTGTACAAGTTGTGATAACTGTGTGTCTGTTCCACGAGAATTGCATGATGCAACAGAAATTGCGCAGAAAATATTGTCTGCTGTTTTACGAACAAACGAGATGTTTGGTGCGGCGTATGTGATGGATGTGCTACGGGGTTCAAAAAAAGAACGTATTTTGCAAAACCATCATGAGACGTTATCTGTCTACGGGATCGCGCGAAACGTATCATTAGATCAGTTGCGGGATTATATCGGCGCGCTTCAAAAGAAGGGGTATCTCGAAAAAAATGTTGGGGAATATCCAACGTTACGTGTATCACAAATGGGAAAGTCCGCACTCGCGAATCGAGATCAAATCATGCTTCCAAAACCAGAACAGACCACGACCACCGTTCGATCTGTCCCGATCGCCCGTGATGGGCTCGCGTTTCATCCTGAACTTTTTGAAATACTCCGCCAGACGCGCAAATCCCTCGCAGACAAACAAAATGTTCCACCATTTGTTGTTTTTGGTGACCGCACCTTGCAGGAGATGTCGTATTACTTTCCTCAGTCAACAGATTCCATGAGTAAAATTTTTGGTGTTGGAGAAACGAAATTAGAACAATATGGAAATGTGTTTCTTCGATTGATCCAAGCGTTCACTCAATCAAAAAATCTTCAAGAACGCCCTCACGATCAAGAGCCAGTTCGACAACGGTCCGGATCAACGATCAAGTCCGGATCAACCTATCTCAAAACAAAAGATCTTATCGAACAAAAACTTTCCATTGATAGTATAGCCCGAATGAGAAACATCACAGAAGGCACGGTCATCCAACACGTCGTCGCACTCGTTGATGAACATCAAGACCTCAACATCCAACATCTCAAACCAAGCATAGATCGCTTTCAAAAAATTACGACCGCATTTCAAAAAGCAAACACCCGGACTCTCACACCTGTAAAACTATTACTTGGTGATGATTTTTCTTATGATGAATTACGTCTCGCAAGGTTGTTCTTAGAATAAAAAATCTCGTCAGACGATGACGAGTTTTGGTTCGTAGATGACTCCGAGTTCACTGTGTGATGTACAGACGTCACAAGCATTGACGAGTTCTGTGACAGGGGTGAAGGGAGTTGTAAGTGTCGCTCCAGGAGTGTACAGACCCATGTGCCAATAACAGGCGTCAGCGACTTCCTCAATGACATGAGCATCGAGGTGTTTGATGTGAGCGAACGAGCGCCAGTGTTCCGCGGCAATCCGTCCGTGTTCTGGTCCATAGTGAATGTCGTCGTGATCTTCTTTTTTCCATGTATCAGAGATGATGGTTGCGGCAAACGCGACGTCCATCGCGTGTGAGTTCGGCTCTAACTTTTCGTTAAGAAGTCCGCGAATATGTCTGGATTGAGGTGGAAGCAAAACCACAGACTCAACGATACTGCGCAGTGTTCCGTTGCGACCATTTTGCCACCACGGATGAAAGTTTCCACTGCGTGACGCATGATCTACGTAGAAGACGCGTGGAACAACAGATAAAAATTTTATAAGTGTTGTTCGAAGTCGTTCATCTTGGATCTGCATGACTCCATATTTCCAAAGCGCTCGCAACAGCATCTCGAGCTGTTCGTCCCAAATCCCTGCCCGCGTCAGTCGATGTTGAATTTCTTCCACGAACGTTCCATTGTCTGGTGACCGTATCAAAAAAAGCCGTCCAAGTCAATGGAGGCTTTTGCCTATTTTATTTTGGTGGGCCGGGTGGGAATTGAACCCACACGATATTTCTATCGGAGGATCTTAAGTCCTCTGCGTCTGCCAGTTTCGCCACCGGCCCACGGATTACGCATGCTTTTTATTTCTTCCACGATGTGTTAGTTGCAAACTGTGACAGTTAGGACAAAGAATGCGTAGATTAGATAGTCGATTATCTAATCGGATACCATTTCTATGATCTAATTCGAGAGGAAGACGACCGTCAACAGAACGTTCATTCCATCCACATAGTTCACAGTGTTCCGGCTTCAGCTTACTCGCCCATAGCCGAAGTTTCAAGCCATGTGTATTGCAAGACACATTTCTTTTTAAGATATTGATGAGTGGTCTCGCAGGTACCATTGGTGTATTTGCACCCCTTCTCCATCCCTTTCCATGAAAATGGCTTATATCAATAGCATATTTTTTTATATAATGCTGAACTTGGACGTAGTTTCCTCCAGCGGGAATTAGTCCAATTTTGTGAAGAATTTGTCGAATGCTTCCTGACGTACGTGCGGCATCCTCCAACTGCTCACGAGTCCATTTTCTGGGTCGTTCACTCATATAGGAATATGGTACACGAAAAAATACTACCTATCAACCTTGTTTACCATTCTGATAGTTTACTCCTTGAGCTGTTAATGGATCAGGTGTACCCTTCCATAGGAAGAGGAGAAAGTCGTGGCTGATCGTCCATTTGCTGGAGACTATACATTTTTACAGATGCAGAAAGAGAAGATGGAGGTATTGTCTCGGCTGAGACGTGCACGAAAAATCGCTGTGGCAGATTTTGTCCTTTCTGTCAGTGGCTCGATTGCCTGTCTTGTCCACCTCAACGCCCCATGGTTTGTTCTATTCGAAATGTTCAAGATCGGTTGGATCTTCAAAGTTCTTTTTTTCAGTGCAATAGGATCAGTTATCTGGTTTGCATACGAAATCTATCTATTCTCACGAAGGATCAAAACTTACGACCAGAGTTCGTCTACATCAGATGACTTTTCTTGACCCAACCTCGGGTCTCTTTTTTATATCTAAGGAATTTGTGTGACGTATACCATGAGATAGGTGTCGTCGAGTAGTTTGATGACTGCTGGATCTTTTACATATTCGGATTCTAGATCAGAAGTTGGATCAAGAGAGAGGCGTGTACCTGATTCCGCTGTCCAGATGTCACCATCGATTGATGTGAATGATTTGATTGTTTGTGGATTGCCACCAAAGGCATACAGTCGGAATCCCGTTTCGGTTTCAATCACATTTGACATAACCATCGGTTCTTGACCTATCTTGTACTCCTTGAGCTCCTTGTCCGAGAATGTGAGCCCATCGGTTGAAGTTGCATGATGGCTTGTGACTGTTACTCCAGAAAGTGTCAGCATGTGCCAGAGTTCATTCGCAAAGTACGTATTCGAATCAAGTGCTGGTGGAGTTGTTTGGTAAGCGACACCAATGACGTCAAAATTTATGCCGTCGGTACTTTCTGAAAGGTAAATGCCCTGATTGCGTGAAGAAGGAAGGTTGAAGGTAGAGTAGAGACGAAATGTTCCATTCTCAAGCAGGACAACATCTGGATCGCCCGAGTGTGTCATATCGCCGTTTCCCGTCAGGTTAACCTGGTGGAAATTCCATGTTGATCCTTGATCTTCTGAAATAGCGAGTCCTATGCTGTTTTTTCGATCCCCAACTTCCCATCCTGAAAAATATAAGTACAACGTTCCGTTTGTGTCCATGACAAGATCTGGAACGTTCGCTTGATCTGTCACGATCGTATTTGTCCGTGTAAACGTAAGTCCATCGACAGACGCCGCTGTCATGAGACGTCGTCGTCCAGGTGTTTCTACTCCTGATTGAAGATCAGCACCCGTAGGTGGAGAATAGGAAGAAGACGTTGGACGAACTTGGGTTGTGTTCGTTGTTGGTCGTGTTGTTCCACATCCAGAGAAAGTAAAGAGTAAAATCAGGAGCAACAATTGTTTGATATTCATACGAAAGATATCGTATCAAATCACAAACAAAAATGCACCCGTTTCATCGGATGCATTTTTGGAGCGGGAAACGGGGATCGAACCCGCGGCCTTCTCCTTGGCAAGGAGACGCTCTACCACTGAGCTATTCCCGCACGTCTACCATCCCGACGCTCCGCGAAGCGGAGGTCGGGACCCCGACCTCCCTTTAAGGGAGGCGTCGGGGCTGAGCTATTCCCACAGGAACAGTCAGCAGATTAACACAGCTGTTTGGTGCGAGCAAGTGGGCTATTGGTTACAGATCGAGTTACGAGTTTTTTCGATAAGTTTACAGAGTCGATCTTCATCTTCTTGCTCTCTTTTCAGTCTAGATCCTTCAAAATGTTGAGACAGACGTTCTCGAGATGCACAGCGCGCTTCTTGTGGATTTAACCGAAGACACCGTATTTCGTGCTTGAGACTGCTGATATCGAAACGCATTTGTTTGAACTGAAAGTGAACGTGCGTTGTAAGCTCTTTAAAATCTTTTCTTAAGTCATTGAATGCATTTTGTTCGTCTGTCATACGATAGTTTATCGTATGACAAATCGAATCGTTGCAAATAAAAGAATCTGTATTATGCTGCCCGAACTGTCTTCTTCATTCCTCCATGAACCCAAGCAATTCCCGCCTTATTTCCAGCTTGATATTGGTGGTGTGCTGTGTCTACGACGAAATCTCGAAGTTGATTTGTACTCAAATCGTCTAGACCGATTGTTTCTGCAATCGTATTCGTCTTTGAAATAATTTGTTTGTAGATCGGAAGGTTGCGAAAATCAAAGTTTGACATATTCCTGTGTATTTTGTGATTGAGTTAAGAGTTCAACGACGTATTCGCCAAGAAGTGTCGCGACCGTAGACGATACTCCGTACGCGAATGCTTTTGTTTCAACGCGCCGTTTGAGAAGCGGTACGGACAGCTCGGTGTTTTGCATAAAGAAGTTTCCATTTAGGAATAAGATGTATCCATGAGTATAAGGTGAGTCCAAGGATTGTCAGGATCGTGATTGCAAATGCAATGGATCGGTCGGTTGAACTGCGTGTTTCTTTTCCTGTTGCAGCGACAATGGTTTGTTCTGTGATCGGTGGCGTTGTAAGAACAACATCGTCTTTTGTTCTTGGAAGCAAGGTGATGGTTTTGTTGGCCGCAACAACTAAACCTGTTACTTCCATTTCCGCACCACGAGCAAACGTTGCTGCGTCAATATCCGTACCATCTGCAACACGGATTGTTAGTTGTACTCCGTTGTTTTCAAGGATAATTTTTTTACCTGCCCGTGACACAACAGTACCCGTCACGGTTACCAGTCGTCCGTGATCTGCTTGCGACAGAGAAGCAAGCTCGATCGGTTCAGAATCAATCGGCTCATGAGAGCCTGTGATAAGGATCTCGTCGCTCGATCCAATCTTCAATCGACGCTCACCACGGCTTTCTGTGAACGTCCCAGTGACAGAAATTTGATCACCAACGTCCATATCTGGAAAATCGGCATCATACTTATAAATTTGAAGTCCACCTGCTTCCGTCATCAGGTAAAAAATCTGTTTTCCAAAAACTCCTGGACCAACAAGAACCGTTCCTTCGATCCAAGACGAGACCGCTTTTACCCCTTTGCGATAAGTGGATGCTGTGGCCACTCTGGCTGGTCCGACCACCTCATCTGTCGAAACATCGTTCGGTTCATCTGGTGAATGGTCTGTACTCCAATTCCAGACAGACCCAACGAGAATGTATGACGATCCTTTTGGCGGCGATTCATAAGAGAGAGAATCAATGAGTGTCGCGTCAGGCGCAAAGAGCGCCAAAGTGTCACTCGTATTATTTAAGGCGATATGTGTTTCTTCTCGTGAAAGAGTGAGAAAATGTTGTGGAAGAATTTCTGATGTGGAATCGAAAGAGAATATTTTCTTTCCCGCATCTATCAACACCCATCCGTCCATAGGAACAGGTTCTGATCCATAGTTTTCAATCTCAATAAATTCCTCCATCAAATCACTCCCCATCGTATTCGGATAAATTTCAGACAATCTCAACGTCATCGGTTCAATAATTTCTTCTTTTTTCTCCACCTCTGTTTGAATTTTAACTTTTTCTATTTTTTTTGGATTTAGTGCTTCGATTTTCGAATTTATTTTTTCTATTGATGCTTTGGGCTTCGAATTTTCTACTGGTACTTTAAGAATAACAGGTGAGAGAATATTTACTTCTCCCATCGTGACAGAAGTCGTCACCACCCACTCTCCATCCACATTTCGCGCAAGGGAATTTGGTTTTTTAGCGATCAAGACTTTCTCCGTTCCGTATGTCACAGCATCAATAATGACGCTATTTGGATCTAATAACTCAATCTTGTCTCCGGTATTATTCAATTTCCCCTTCGGATTTTTTAGAACCACAAACTGTCCCATCCCAAGCAACTGATCCGGCAACTCTGTTTGTTTTCCAGATGCATCTCGCACACTCCAGTCAAGGAGTGGAATGATGTTGTTGTAAGGATTCACAATCTCAACCCATTCGACATCAGCATCGGAAACAAGTTCATTGATAAGTAATGTTCCAGTAGGGTATGTGAAACGTTCTGTTTCCGTATGGTCCATTGTGTGATTGCGAGCCATCTGATCCTCTGTTAGCGAAGCAATCTCTTCTGGAATGATTTCTGTTACCTCAACTTCCGAATGAGAAGATTGCGTTGTATTCACCCCGTCTGACGGGGTGTCACTCGCAGTGACAGATTCTGTGGTTTCGATAATTTCCTCTGTTTTCACCACCTCCTCTGAATCTTCACTTACGGTAATATTAATGACTTCTTCAACTTCCATACTTTCCTCAACTTCTTCAATTTCCTGAAGGCCGTTCGACGGCCCAATTTCCACCATCTCAAAACCCCCTTCAACATTCCCTGGACTCCCCATATCCTCAACTTCTTCATCAAACCCCACTGACTCAACCGCATCCGTCCACGACCCCGCAACTGTTCCGTCCCTTACCGGCCACGTTCGAACCATCGACGCAAATCCTCCTCCATCGCTTCCTGTTCCAGTTGCTCCCACTCTTCCAGAAAACGGCTTGGATCCATCGTTAGCAGCGTCTCGTCGCTCTCCTGTTCCATCCACAAGCATAAGGGACAGTCTGGAGTTTGAGAGCGAAATTCCAGTTGTGACGTATTTTGGTGTGACCACGAGCGCAGACTTTGTATTGAGTTCGTCATAATTTGAAATAAGAAATGTTGAATAAGGTTCAATCGTGCTGTCAGACGGAAGCGTGAGAGTTCCGTTTGACGAAGCCGCTCCTTGAATGGTCCATCCAGATAAATCGATTGTCTCGTTTGTCAGGTTTGTCAGCTCGATCCACTCATCCGCACTAGAAATAGAAGATCCTCCCCAGTTTATTTCTGAGATAATCACTGTCCATGTGTCCTCATCTGCGGCGCGACTCATAAGTGGAAGCGCGCACCCAACGATGAGAATGAAGCCAGCAAAAAGCAACCGTCCTATGATTTGAAACATAGTCGTGAGATTAGTCATGATTTAGTCATTCACTCATCTGTGCACCGATCAGTGAAGAAAAAAATCCCCGCTCGAGTAAAAACTCGAAAGGGGATTTGTATGTTGATATTACATCACAAAAAAAAGCGTTTGTCAATCGTCTGTATGTGGATAAATTGTCGAACAGCGTACAATACGGTAGGATCTTGTTCATGCTGGGATGGCGGAATTGGCATACGCGCTAGCCTTAGGAGCTAGTGGAGCAATCCTTGAGGGTTCGAGTCCCTCTCCCAGCACCAGAAAAAATTATGCAAGATGATTTGATTCCAAAAATCGCCTCCGATGTCCAGTCTCGCATGTCTGGCGACTCCTCTCACGATTGGTGGCATGTGTATCGGGTGTGGCAGATGGCGAAACGAATCGCTGTCGATGAACAGGCGGATACATTTGTTGTTGAGCTCGGCGCGCTTTTGCATGATATTGCGGATTGGAAATTTCATGATGGTGATGAAACGGTTGGGCCGCGTGTGGCAAAAGAGATGTTGTCAGCGCATGGAGTTGATCCAGACGTGATTGAGCAAGTCCAAGATATTATTGCGACAATTTCATACAAAGGCGCGGGAGTGACAACTTCCATGAAGACGATTGAAGGGAAGTGTGTACAAGACGCTGATCGCCTTGATGCGATCGGAGCTATCGGGATCGCGAGAACGTTCGCTTACGGCGGAGCAAAAGGCCGCGCGATGTATGATCCTGATGTTCCACCTGAAGAACATCCAAATGCGGATTCATATAAAAAAAGCCAAGGCCATACCATCAATCATTTTTATGAAAAATTATTGCTCGTGAAAGATCGTTTAAATACGGAAACCGCAAAACGGATCGCAGAGAACCGGCATGCGTACATGGAAAAATATTTAGAGGAGTTTTACAAAGAATGGGAAGGAGGGTAGGATCCTGATCGGAGGTTTTCATGCAAGCTCTTTCTCCAAAAGATCGTATCATCATTGCTGTCGATACCAACGATCTTAGTCAGGCTATCGAAATCGTCGATGAACTGTCAGATCATGTGGGGATGTTTAAGTTCGGACTCGAGTTTGGGACAAACCTTCTCGTTTCTCTGCTCACAGAAAGCAGTTCGACACACGCAGACTATCTGCTCGGTCGAGCACGGATCCTGTTTGCACGACTCGATGGACGTATCATGTGGGATTGGAAGTTTAAGGATATTCCAAATACCATGGGTGGCGCGGCAGCAGGCCTTGCTGCACTTCACCCATCACTGTTCACGGTTCATGCATCGGCAGGAGTAAAAGGAATGCGGGCGGCGGTTGAGAAGGCGAGTCAGTCCAAAGTGCTTGCTGTGACCGTCCTCACTTCGATGTCTGAACAAGAATGTTTTGAAAGTTACGGAACGTGGCAAGTCAGGGATGTTCTGAGTCGGTTCGCGCTCTCTGCGCGTGAGGCTCGTGTGCACGGCATTGTGTGCGCGCCTCGGGACGTTGAATTTTTGAGTGCAGCGCTTGGGGAGTGGAATCCTGAGTTCGTCTGCCCGGGTATTCGTCCCGAGTGGGCCGCAACAGGGGATCAGAACAAGGATCGCGCCATGACTCCAGCAGAAGCTACGCAAATCGGAATCAGTCGTATGGTCATCGGACGGCCGATTACGAACTTTCCCAAAAAGTTCAGCTGTGCCTCCGAAGCCGCTCACGCCATTGCCGAAGAAATCGCAAACGCACTCACTTAGCCGACCTGTCCATGGTCGGCATTTTTGTAAGGTCAAAAATGAAATGACATGAATGTCATATATAAAACATTTATGTTTGAAAAAAATAGGTCTAATAAAATCTCGTCCATTTTCAGGACGAGGAAGTGGCTTGGCGGGCGAGGAACTCGCGTCCCTTACCGACCTTGGTGTTGATGGGGCGGCCTTCGCGGCAGAGCGGGCAGTTGTCCTCAGGGTAAGACTCGAGGTTCACATCTGCGAGGGCAAAGAGAAACGGAACATCGAGTATCTCAGCGGTGATCTTGCCGCGGTTGAACAGTGCTCCGACAGCGAGTACGTTGCAATCGAGTGCACGCGCCGCCGCAATCACTTTTTGGACTGACTCTCCTGTTGTGAGGACGTCTTCCACGATGACGACTGTCTTCCCACGCACAAGTTCATCGTATCCACGTCTCAGGACGAATCCATCACCTTCTTTTTCAGCGAACACCGCACGCACGGTGGCGTACTGAACTTCGATATGGAACGCCGTCCACTGTGAAAGGATAATTCCTCCTTTTTCCGGGCCAATGACTGCGAACGGAGTCACAAAACTTTGTGTCAAACGTCTGGCGAGTTCGTGACACTGACGGCTTACAGTGCCAGGATCTGTGTACAGCGCGTCTTTGTTGAGATACTCAGACCCGTGACGTCCCGAAGTGTACACAACGTGACTGTCCCTGATATAACCACCCAAACGTTCGAGTTCGTGGAGAATGTTCATGAATTTCCCTTGAGTTTGTCGACAGTACATCAATTTGTTTTTCTTGCCAAACTCATAGAGGATATGTACGATCTGTTCGGAGGAATTGGAACATGCAACGGATTGTCGCAAAGTTTGGTGGGACGTCGATGGGATCAGCGGATGCCATGAGAAAGGCGAGTGTTATTGTTCGGTCGATCGATGGCGAGACGATCGTCGTCGTTTCGGC
>CAYYFM010000034.1:0-3244 GCA_964471375.1 uncultured Gammaproteobacteria bacterium | reverse complement strand
GTGAGCCAGCGGTTCCGAAGGTCTCAGAAGGAACGTTCGTTCGGTCTATTGTAACGAGTGCATGGTCTTCATGGGCTTCGGTTTTGGGAAATGATCTTGGCGAAGCGTTGCCAGAAGATCCGCTCAATGAGTTTTATGAGTGTGACGAAAGTGGATATGAATCAGCCACCTGTTGGAATCCTGTTGCTGCAACATTTACCTGTCCAGATGAGTCACATGTGTATGGGTACCGCAGTATTGGAGGAATTGGGTATCAAGTAGACGCGCAGCTTGAGTATGATACGGTTGCCACATGGGCATATCCATTTAATCCAGCAGGCGATATCGATGATGTCGTTATAGAAAATGACTACAGTGGTTCGACTCAAAGTGGTTTTGGCACAAGTACGACCCCAATGTGCCAAGGTGGCACCGCTGGAAGCTCAGCGATTTGTGGTGATGGAATTCTTGGGACAAGTTCATCAGGTGTTGATGAAGTTTGTGAAATTGGAGATACCATTTACGGATCAATGGCTTGTGCAGGATCGGATGGTTTAGGTGATGGTATTTTGTGCGACGACAAGTCAGATTGTGATACATCGGTTCCAGAAACATGTGTTGCAATCACCTGTGAAACCGGTTCTGGAACGATCACGACAACGTGTGAATTGGATTGTACTGGATATCAGACGGTGACCGAAGCAGAAGGAACGTCTGGAACGAGCGGAACAGACTGTACTCCGTTTGAGTGCGGTAATGGTGTTGTAGATGGATCAACGGAAGAATGCGACGACGGTTCTGCGAACGGAACGTATGGACATTGTGGAGACGATTGTACGACCGACTCGGCGTTTAGTTGTGGAGATGGATATCTCGCTGGTGGTGAGGAATGTGATTGTGGAGAGGTGGATAATTTTTCATCCTTGCCAGCAACAAGTTGGTCTGATTTGTATTCCTGTTCAACATCAAACGGACAGTATTTCGCAACAGGATCGACAACGTGCGCATGGGATTGTTCAGCTCCTGGCCCTTCTTGTGGGGACGCAGAAGTAAATGGGTCAGAAGTGTGTGATGGAGATTATGAAACATGGGAAGGAGCATTGTGTTACGGAACGACTGAGGACGATGTGGGCGAAGCGTGTACGACAGATTCTGATTGCGACAGTGATATTTGTGGAAGCGATACGGATATTGCCTATCAAGCATGTACGACGGGTAGCATTTGTTTATCAGTAACCGATGCTGGAGAGGAATGTGATTCTGATTCTGATTGCGAAAGTTATGGAGATCTTGGATCTTCTGCATGTGGTGATGATGGAGAGTGTAATAACGTTTCTGATGCAGGAACCGTCTGTGAAGATAATTCCGATTGCTCCCTCGACTGCTCTGATTTTACATACTCATTAACACGCACTCGCACCTGTCAGGCTGATACCTGTGACTGGGGCACGACAATTGGCGGTTGGACCGAATGTGTCACCACAACTGAATACTGCGGCAATGGTACGGTGGATGGTACAGAAGAATGCGACGATGGCAACAACGAAGACACCGACGCGTGTACAAACTTGTGTACAGAAAACGTCTGTGGCGATGACTACGTCTACTCGGGCGTCGAGTCTTGCGACAACGGTTCCGACAATGGCGCCGCCTGTGATGCGACCTATCAAGGAACGTGTAATTTCTGCACAACGAATTGTCAGTACAAGACAAGTTCTGGTGAATATTGTGGTGATGGGACGGTCAATGGGAGTGAGTTCTGTGATGGAAGTGATATTCCAATGTACTACATAGATTTTTCTGGAGCAGATTCTACCACTGAAGATGGGGTTTATACAAAAGGATCAACATGCGATACGTATTCAGAAGAGATGGTTGGGACAACGGATGGTTTGACATACAACTGTTATGTCCTTGGTGTGTGTGATGGTGGAACAAAACAAGGTCAAGTTTGCACTGGCTCGCTTACAGGTGCTCATACAAGTACATCCTATTCTGCTGACGTAAATGACTGTAACGATGGAACGTGTATTCAACCAACCTGCGCCGACGATTGCAACACGATGTGTCCACTCAGTTTTGAAACATCTTCTGTTCTCGCGATGGGAGAAGAAGTAGGAGCAAGTGCTGAGGATTCGATTGATTTGTATAGCTATCTCGAAGATACAACCCAAGACAACGCCGTCTTATTTATTCCAGCATGTTCCGTCGCAACCGCGATCACCGCGGATATCGACGATTCAAACGTCACTCCACCAACCGTTGCTATTATGTTTGTGACGGATTACTCGCAAACAATGGAACGCTTTCCTGACGAATCGATCCGTTGTGATGTGGATGGCGATGGATATGGGGATGCCGATGGCGAAGAGTGTCTTGATATATATGATGTTGATGGCGATGGAGACCTTACAGAAACATTGGACGATGAATCTTCGTGTCCAACAACGTCAGGAAAGATTTGCGAGGAAGAAGCACCAGAAGGTGAAAGCCGTATCGATATTATCAGTAGCGCGGCTGGAGACGGTATTTCAGATCTTATAGACTCACTCGGAGAATCAAATGTGGATATAGGTCTCATGAAAATTTATAATACGTCCCCTGGTTATGTCGTCGATTCTGCTTTGGGAACATCAGAGAGCAGTCTTTTAAGTGACTTAGATGTTTACAGCACTACTTATAATCTTGAGTCCGGTCCTCCTGTTTACCCAGGACTAAAACAGGCGATTTCCTTAGTTGCAGCTACTGGTGCAGACATGCAAGTGGTAGTTCTTATGTCAGACGGACAAACGACAATGGATCAAAATCTTGTTGCCTGTGCTTCTACAGCTGGGGCTGGTGAAATTTGTGCTGATTCATCGACTGTTCTTACTTACACTGACTCTACCAGTACTTACACTGCCTGCGCACGTGAAGTTTCTCTTGGGTTACTTGAAGATAGTTGTAGCTTTGACTCTGTTGATGATGCTTTACGAGATTCTGGTACTGTACGTATCTTTACAGCTGCGATCACAGACAGTGAGAGTCGTATCGCAAACATGGCACATATGTCGAGCATGGATTGTGGCCAGGCTTATTATGATGAGGATGATTGTCCTATAGGAGATGATGGAGTGACGTATGCATATGACGCGACAACAGAGGACGGTATTCGTGAGATGTACTCAAGCATTATTGACAGTATTTTAGGAGTGAATTTTGCCCTTACAACAGAAGCGTCTGATGGAAGCGCGGATGTGACATCTGGTTCGAGTCCGATTGGGCG
>CAYYFM010000033.1:0-15159 GCA_964471375.1 uncultured Gammaproteobacteria bacterium | reverse complement strand
CCTAGCTCGGATTCGCTCCGAGCTCTTTTTTTTGCTACAATCCAGAGCGATATGGCTCTCTTTTTTTATAGTCTACTTGCCGGGCTTTCCTCCATCCTTTCTCCCTGCTTTCTTCCTGTTTTATTCGTCGGCATGGCGCTTGGAACAGGAACGATTCAAACGCGCGCAAAATGGTTTTTTGGATTTTTTATTCTGTCGTTTGCGGTTCTTGGTTCAACGTTACTCGCGAACGGATCGATGTTTGGGGTTGACGAACGCATCTGGCGTATCACTGGTTCACTTGTTTTGATTGCAACAGCTTTCTACATCTGGAAACACACCATGAAAAATTCCGCGCTTGCAAGTGCGATCGGTGGAGCAATGCTTGGAATCATCTGGACGCCGTGTGGCGGAATTGTTACACGCACACTCTTATCAATCACCGCAGCAGGTTCCTATCCATTTGCGACAACCGCATTGTTTGTTGCATACGCGGCAGGTGCCTCCATCGCGCTTTGGCTCGTCATTTTCTTTTTTGATATCACGATTCGAGGATATCTTGCACGGCATGAACTCCCCAAACCACTCAACCCAATTTTGGTTGGTCTACTCGCCTTTGTTGGTTTAGAAATTCTATTTGGATTTGACACAACGATTCACGCGTTTCTCCTTCCATTTGGACCGTATTCATTCTTCTCGCTTTAGTAATCGCCGTCGTTCGATGTCGTCATTGCGAGCGGAGTGAAGCAACCTCACAGTGGGATTGCTTCGCTCCGCTCGCAATGACAGGAAATTATATGAAATGGGCTGTTAAAACTGTATTGACTATCACCGTACTTGCAGGCCTTCTATTTGAGTTTCGACAGGTTTTTTTAGAAGTCGATGCCGCAATGACGATTCCGCCCCTTCGTTCGTTCATGCAAAATCAAACAATTGATCCAATCGCACATGCATTCATTCCTTCAACCGTCCAACCATTTGCGTCTGCTACGAAATGGTATGTGTACGATGTTATTGACCCGATGTATTTTACCAATCAACAACTTATCCCCCTTGTTGTTTTTTGGAACAAAGATTGTCCGTCATGTGTTGCGATGATCCCGACGCTGAATGCGTGGCAAAAAAAATATCAAAAAAAAGGATTGAGTATCGTCTCCATCTATGAGCCGTCAGTAGATGAAAATCAAGAAGAGCTTGCAACATTTATCCAACAACAGGATCTTAATTATCGCGTTGCCTATGATGAGACTGGATTGATCAGGCAGTCCTACGGAGCAGAAGTTTGGCCAGCATTGTACTTTTTTGCTAAAGAGTTGAAACCTGTCCGTGTCGTGTTCGGAGATCGCGGTCTCGATGAGCTGGAGTCAGAAATTCGAACGGTGATCGGTTGGACTGGCCTTGATGAACATCCCGTTGCATACGAAGATCCGAATGTGGTGCCCGGATCAGCTAAACGTTCTCGTTTTGATAGTCCTGAACTTATCGTGAAGGAAAGCGAAGGATTTTATTCGTTTCCTGCATCGCTAGAGCCAAAACATTTCGCCCTCTCAGGTGGATGGATTATTCGAGGCGAGGAAGTTGAATCAACAGAAAAAGACGCCGCGATCCGATTCCGGTTTTATGGAACAGGTGTTTCAGCATCGCTCGACATGGCAGATAATCAGCAGCATTTTCCAACGATTAAAATCGATGGACATTATCTCACCTCGGAAGAAGCAGGAAGAAATGTTGGAGTCTATGCAATGGAAGAAGGAAGATCTTATATCACTCTCTCTTATTACCTACAGGCAGAACTTGCGAAGCTGACCGCTGGTGATCACTTGCTTGAAATTATAGCAGATGCTCCAGGGCTTCGTGTCCACTTTCTTGGTCCTGTCGAGTCAGAATAAAAATTTCTCGTCCCACATTTTGTCCCGCGCGGTCGTAATGGAATCGGTTTTCTACCGTGAAACCGAGAGATTCCATCAGTTCTTTTGACGCGGTGTGTTCCCATCCAGTTTTTGTACGAAACACAGGGAAAGCAACGATTGCTTTCCCTTTTGGATTGAGAAGATGTCGAAGCGACCCAAATGTTTCGCGGTACAGTTCTGAAAGGGAACGAATATTTTTTTTGAGAAAGTCTACATGTTCGTTTCCGTGAAGCGCTGGACCAAGATATGTTTCCGTTACGATCGCATCGACCGGATCAGGAAGTGACAGGACCTGTGCAGGACAGACAAAAAGTTCCACTTTCTCAGGGACTTTAGTCCCGTCCAGTCTTGACGCCACTCCCACCGACGCTAAAGCTTTGGTGGGTAAAAAAGTGGCTAGGAAGTTGGTTTTGAGCCATGCAATGTTTGACTGAGTGTCCGCTATCGCTTTTTTGCTGATGTCTGTTCCGATCACATGCTTGAATCCAAGAAGCGCCGCTTCCATCGGAATCGTTCCAGATCCGCAGAAAGGATCGAGGATGGTGCTTACTGATGGATCAAGTCCCGTTAAATTGATCATCATGCGCGCGAGTTTGGGTGGGAGCATCCCAGATTTCGCATCACGCGCCGGTCGACCGAAATCTCGTTTCCCCCAAGCTTCAAAGTCCTGAACCGCTTCCGTCTGTCCGATCCAAACCGTTGTCGGAGTTACAATGAGAACAAACTCTCCACCTGACTCAATCAGATGATTGGTTGTCACAACAACGGCCGAGAGCGTTTTTTCTCGCGATGTGACAAGTCGCACAGAATGCCCATCTGCCTTCAGACGTTTCTTGACTTCAAGCCCAAACTTTTCAGATTCAGTTCGCAACTCTTTTGTCCGTTTTGAATCCCCCGCATCATACACACTGATCCCAAAAATAATTTTCTTAGGGACTTTAGTCCCGTCCAGCCCTGACGCCACCAAAGTAGCTAGGAACTCTGGGATCTCAGCGCTGTTCTCAACTTCCCCAACAATCGATCCAACTTTAATCGTCCCAGCTAATCGTTCTTGCAACTGCACAGATGGAAAATCAGTTTCAAACACAAGCGCATCTCCAGACGTTGAAGCAAACTCTGTTACACCTGTCACCGCCTGAATCTCCGCAATAGACAGGTCTCGATGGTTTCCTAAGATACAAAATTTCATACAAACGACTCTAGCACGTTGACAGAGATTTGTCATCCGATTAGCATTGAAGCAATTCTATGTCGCAATTACCATCAAAACGCGCCTTGATAACGGGCGTTACAGGACAAGACGGTTCTTATCTTGCCGAGCTTCTTCTTTCTAAAGGATATGAAGTTCACGGCATCATGCGTCGATCAAGTTCGTTTAACACCGATCGGATCGATCACATTTACCAAGACCCGCATGAGATAGATCGACGTTTGCTATTACATTACGGAGATTTGTCAGATGGCGCTTCGATCGCGCGATTGCTTCGAACGATTGAGCCAGCCGAGATTTATCATCTTGGAGCGCAATCTCATGTGAAGGTGAGTTACGATATTCCGGAGTACACCGCGAATATCACAGGGCTTGGAACGTTGCGTTTGCTTGAAGCGATTCGTGATGCGGGCTTTCCAACAAAATTTTACCAAGCATCTTCGTCTGAAATGTTTGGGAATCCTCCCGAGACTCCTCAAAATGAAAACACTCCATTTTATCCAGCGAGCCCATACGCGATCGCAAAAGTATTTTCTTATCACACCACTCGGCTTTATCGTGAAGCATATGGAATGTTCGCGGTGAACGGTATTTTATTCAACCACGAATCACCTCGTCGCGGACCAACGTTTGTGACAAGAAAAATTACACGAGGGATCGCGCGAATTCTCGCTGGTCTTGATCAAAAAATTTATCTTGGAAATCTCGATGCACGTCGAGACTGGGGATATGCTCCAGAATATGTCGAAGCCATGTGGAGGATGTTGCAACAAGAGACGTCAGACGATTACGTGATTGCGACAGGTGAGTCACATAGTGTGAAGGAATTTGTTGAGGAAGCATTTTCTTACGCAGGGCTTGATTGGAAACAATATATTGACATTGATCCAAAGTATTATCGCCCAGTTGAAGCGACTCATTTGCTTGGCGATGCCTCAAAAGCACGAGAGAAGTTAGGATGGTCACCAACGATTGGATTTCGCGATCTTGTCCATTTGATGGTCGACGCAGATCGTAAAGCATTAAATATATGAACATTAGACCTATTACCAAATACCATTCGTCTGGATTTGGCGCCACGCGGCCTGCAAACGATTCAGGACTCGTCGAAATATCCCCTGATATTCCTCCTTATCCTTCGTCGTTTTCGGCTCGCCTGTCATCCAAACCAGATCGAACGTTATTTGGTAATAGGTCTAATAATTTTTGGCAAGGAAAACGCGTGGTCGTTACTGGCGGAGCTGGGTTTATTGGAAGTCATGTTGTGGAGGAATTGGTTAGGCGAGGAGCCGTCGTGACTGTCCCGATTCGAGAAAAGGATCGATCGACAGAATTTTTGTCCGCAGTAAAAAATGAAGTGACTGTCTGTGTTGCTGATTTATCAGATCTTGATCAAGCCATGAATGTATTTTCTGGACAAGAGATTGTGTTGCATCTTGCAGCGAAGGTGTCAGGAATTGAATTTAACATTAATCATCCGTCCATCGTGTTTCGTGAAAACATGTTGCTCGGGATGAATGTACTCGAAGCGGCGCGCGAAGCAGGAGTGGAACGGATGCTCATGACAAGTACCGCATGTGTTTATCCAAGATTTGCAACGATTCCGACACCGGAGACAGAAGGATTTCGTGAATCTCCAGAACCGACGAACGAAGGATATGGTTGGTCAAAACGCATGGGAGAATATCTTGCAACCGCTTACGCAAAAGAATACGGAATGAAAATTGCGATCGCAAGGCCGTATAATGCCTATGGACCACGAGACAATTTCGATCCGAAATGGAGTCATGTGATTCCTGCGCTGATCCGTCGAATCACGGAAGGAGAAAATCCACTTCAAGTTTGGGGAAATGGACTGCAATCGCGAGGGTTTGTTTATGTGACGGATGTTGCTCAGGGACTTCTGTCAGCAACGGAAGAATATGCCGTGGCAGATCCAGTGAATATTGGAGGCGATGAGGAGGTGACTGTCCGGAAACTTGTTGAGTTACTGGTTCGATTGTCTGGAAAAGATATCAAAATAGAATTTGACCCAACAAAGCCTGTCGGTCAGCCACGACGAGCGTGTGACACAACAAAGATGAAAAGTGTTTTGTCGTTTCGTCCAGAGGTGACACTCGAAGATGGATTGCGTCAGACGATTGAATGGTATACTTCTTGATGAACTATGTCCTTCCGTAATATTTTGAGAAGTTGCTATCGTTTGATCGTCCCTATTTTTGATATCCGTCGTTTTATCCGCCTTCTTCCAGAATACAAAAATTTTTTTTTCGATTTGAAAATGTATAAAGGGATGGTTGGAGCCGAACCTATCCTATTTACAGAATGGAACCCGCAATTGTTTGATCGGACCACGACGACCGTGCTGGATTCGCATTATTTTTACCAGGCAGCATGGATGATTCGAAGAATGGCATCTGTTAGGCCTTTGAGTCACGTCGATGTTGGATCAGAGGTAAATTTTGTTGGCATGTTATCTGCGACGGTTCCAGTGACATTTGTTGATATACGTCCATTAGAAACAACACTTGATAATTTAACGTCTGTCGCTGGAAGCATCTTATCCCTGCCATTTCTCGACAAATCTATCCTATCTGCATCATGTCTGCACGTTGCTGAGCATATTGGTCTTGGACGGTACGGAGACGATTTGGACCCGCTCGGGACAAGGAAGGCAACACAGGAACTTACACGAATATTGGCCCCTGATGGCACCCTTTATTTTTCACTGCCAGTCGGCAAGTCACAAGTTTGTTTTAATGCACACCGAGTCCATTCTCCGCAACAAATTTTTTCGTATTTCAACGAGCTTAGCCTTTTAGAATTTTCAGGTGTGACCGATGATGGAGTGTATATTGAAAATGCTGATCCTGCTCAATTTGCCGAAATGAATTACGCGTGCGGATTTTTCCGATTTCGCCGAATTTAATTATGGAACCTCTCATCTCCGTTCTCATCCCAGTTTATAATCGTGCTGATTTGATTATCGAGACACTTGAGAGCGTTCGGAATCAAACGTACAAGACGTTGGAGGTTGTGATCGTTGATGATGGTTCGACAGACAACACGGCAGAAGTGATTAAGAATTATGCAATGATGCATCCAGATATTACACTTCGATACGAATTTCAAAAAAACTCTGGACCAGGTGCTGCACTGAATCGGGCGGTCAGTTTCGCGAAAGGGGAGATCGTTGCGTTTCTCGATTCTGACGATATTTGGTTGCCAAATAAATTAGAGAAACAGGTGGCGGAATTTAAGCGAGATCCAAAGATAGATTTTTCCGTTTGTGCGTTCCAAGCATTTGATTCTGATTCTCGTGCACCACTCAACTGTACCAATCTCGTCCTAAGACTTCCTGAGGTTAAGGACCCACTAGAAGTCTTCTTATTTGGCTCAACAAATATGTCAGGGGTCCTTGTTTCAATTAATATCGTACAGAATGTTCGATTTCAAGAGTCATTTCGATTAGGATATGATTGGGCTTTCCTATTAGAGTGTGCTGTGAAAGGATACTCTTATTCTTGCATCGTTGAACGATTAACGTTATTTCGTGTTCACACAAAAAATTTGAGCAGTTCGAATGTCATAGGTTCGGCTGACGAAGCCATCAACATTTTTCGATACATTCTTTCGATCTTGCCGGTCGATTTTCCTAGAGAAAGACGTCGTTTTATCAAGCGACGATTTCATTTTTTTGTGAAACAAGCTTTCTATATCAGGGGAATTGATGCCATGAAGCAAGGAAACAGTGTAGTAGGTCGTCGTTTTTTTCTTAAATCTATCTGGATTGGGCGACAATTTATTGCTGGATTCGTGAAACCAATCGTTTTATTTTTCGCAACGTTTTTTCCTTCACTGTTCTTTGTTATTAAGCCATCTCTTGATGATCAGCAACAGATTACTTGGAAAGGATAAGTTTTTTGCTGTGTTTTCGAATCAGATGGTGTGTGTTACCATCTCTGCGTTGGTTTATTCGGACACTTTTTTCGATGTCGTATGCGTATTCTTATAACCGGAGGTCTTGGTTTTATCGGCATTAATGTTGCCGAGGCTTTTTTGAAACAAGGCTGGGACGTTGTTTTGTACGATTCGCTTTCTGCTCGGTCCGCACGAGCAAACGTGAGTCGTGTGTCAGAACTTCACAAATTCGGAGAGGTGGATGTTGTTGAAGACAATATTTTACGCATTGGAGATCGTTCGATTCCACATGCAGACGCTGTTGTTCACCTCGCAGCAAACCTGAATCAACAAGAAGCACTCAACTATCCAACGCGTGTGACAGAGGTTAACGTATTAGGAACACAAGCGGTTCTCGAGTGGTGTCGGCGTACAGGTGGAGTCCCAATCATTTTTGCTTCAACATGTAAGGTGTATAGCACATGGATCAATTCATTTTCGTTTCAAGAAAATGAAACCCGTCATGTCTGGTCTGATGGTCGTATCGGGATTGGGGAATCAGATGAGCTCGATCAAGGACATGAGCCGCGTGGAATGTATGGGACAACCAAGCGGGCGGGAGAATTGTTATGTGAAGAATATGCGCGACTGTGGGGAGTTCCGGTGATCGCAAATCGAATGTCTTCGATTTATGGTCCGCATCAGTACGGTTCCGAAGGGTACGGATGGGTGTCACATTTTGTGAATGCAAAGAAGCAAGGAAAGCCCGTAACGATTTATGGAACAGGAAAACAGGTGCGGGATTTGTTGCATGTCGAAGATCTGTGTCGGCTGCTTGTACAGCAAGTCATCCATCTCACACGCGGTGCAAAAGGAATGTCTGTCTACTCCGTTGGAGGTGGACCGAATGCGACGATGAGTGTGATCGAAACAATCGATTTGCTCAATGCATTTGGTGGTTCTCCAATTTCTGTTTCTTACGGTCCAGAGCGTCCAGCAGATTTTCGTCAGTATGTAAGTGACATTCGTCGTGTACAAGCGGATTTTTCCTGGACGCCAAGTATTTTACCAAAGCAAGGAATTGAAAAATTGTATGTATAAAAGGATAATCGATCGCGTTAAGCCCTTTGTTCCTGCGTGGCTTGCGAAGCTTGTTCGTCAAACTCGTGGCATGATAATCACTTCTCCAAATTTTGAACACGATCATGCACAAGAGTACGAGTTAAATTATGCGAGAGAGTGGGCAAAAAATAATCTTGCTCGGATACAAATACAGTTTCTGAATGCAAAAGAGCGAGGGGGTTTTTGGGCTGGGCCACCGGATGCAGAAGGTCACGATATTCCTGGTGAGTTTTTTCAAAATGATCTACAGACATGGGAGCAGTTTGCAAATAATGTCAAAGATAAAACATGTCTTGAAATTGGCTCAGGACCCGTTGGGTATCTTCTACAATGGTTTTGGGTGAAGAGGCGCATCGTCATTGACCCACTCATTTTCGGGTACCGTGACCTCGCGAAGGAAATGAATGCACCCGAGTTGTTTGATCCTGAAGTCGTGTTATATAATCAGGTAGCTGAAGAGATGATCTCCACTCTTGATCAATCGATCGATGGGTGTATTATCTGTCGGAACACACTTGATCATTGTGAGGACGCGTACCGGATTTTGGACAATATTTCTCGCTACGCAAAACCTGGGTGTCGTTTGTTGCTTTGGACAGATCTTTATCACAATTTTGGTCATGATGAAGGGCATCACAATATCACAAAAGATCCAAAGCAATTTGAGGATGAGATTGTTAAGCGTGGGTTTCGAATCGATTACGTTCTTCCAAACTTACGATCAGATGGTTCGACGATTAACTATGGCTGTATCGCCACAAAGATTTGATAATTTGTATGGCAAAAAAAGTACTCGTGACAGGTGGAAGTGGATTTATTGGTGGTCATGTCGTTGATAAGCTGATTGAGCAAGGACATCAAGTTTCGATTTTTGATCGATTCAACACAAAGGCACATCGAGATGACGTGGCGTATTTTCTTGGGGACGTGAAAGATCGAGACGCGGTATTTGAGGCAGTTTACAAGCATGATGCGGTGATCAACCTTGCCGGTCTTTTAGGAACGGCAGAGACGATTAACACACCTGCACCATCTGTGGAGGTGAACATTCTTGGCGCGCTTAATATTTTTGATGCCTGTCGGCTACACGGTCGACGCGGGGTTCAGATCGCCGTTGGAAACTGGTTCATGAATAATTCCTATGCGATCACAAAATATACAGCCGAGCGATTTGCATTCATGTATAACAAAGAGCATGGAACGAAAATCGCAGTGGTGCGTGGATTGAATGCGTATGGAGAGCGTCAAAAACACCGTCCGGTTCGAAAAATTGTTCCCAATCTTGTCGTGCCTGCTCTTTTGAATAAACCCATCACCATTTACGGTGATGGGACGCAGATCATGGACATGATTTATGTCGGTGACATGGCGGATATTCTCATCCGAGCTGCCCTTGATGATCATGGGAATTACTCAGCTGTCATGGAAGCAGGAATGGGAGATGACATCACGATCAACCAGCTTGCAGAAATGGCCGTTCGTCTCGCTGGGTCATCGTCTGAAATCCGTCATGTTCAAATGCGTGCAGGGGAAACGGAACGGTCGATTGTAAAAGGGGATCCATCAACGCTTGCCCCGCTCAACTACACAAAAGATCAAATGACGACTCTTGAAAATGGGATGCAGAAAACAATCGACTGGTATCGCGCACATCTGGATGCATTTCCGTGGGACGAGTAGGAGGCCTTCGATAGACTCAGGTAATATTTTCATGAAGATTCTTTACGTGGCACTTGAACACGATTACATGAATCCAAGTCGAGGGTTCAGTTTTGAGCATTACAATTTTTATGATACGTTGCGAAGAATTCCTGAATATGATGTGACGTATTTTCCTCTTGATCGGATTCGAGAATTAGGTCGAGCGGGATTTAACGCGGTGTTGAAAGAAACTGTTTTGCGAGAACAACCTGACGTTTTATTTACGATTTTATTCCAAGAGGAGTTGGATCCCGCCGTTATTTCTTGGATCAGCAAAGAAACGAAGACGACGACGATCGCTTGGTCATGTGATGATCACTGGCGATTTGATACGTTTACAAAGCATCGTGCGTCTGCGTTCAATTGGATCGTGACAACGGATCCACTGGCCATCAAAAAATATCAGGCGATCGGATATAAAAATGTGATTCAGTTACCATGGGCCTGTAATACTTTTTTGTATCATCCAGTTGAACCAGTCAAGTCCTTCGATCTAACGTTCATCGGTCAAGCGCATGCGAGTCGTAAGCAGTACGTATCAGCATTACAAAAAGCTCATCTTCCGATTCAGTGTTTTGGAAAAGGATGGGATGGCGGGTTTTTAGAGCAAGATGACATGGTTCGTTTGTTTTCTGAAAGTAGAATCAATTTGAATTTCACGGCCTCTGCGGGATCAAAAATTTTACGTTCGATCGCAAAAGTGTTTGTAACGCGTGGATCGGACGATCACATTTTTCTCGATCATCCGAGTCGATGGAAAGATAACTTGCGAGGGGTTCTCGGACGCCGCCGCCGCCAGATCAAAGGACGAAATTTTGAAATTCCAGGGTGTGGTGGATTTTTACTAACTGAATACGTGGAAGGTTTAGAGGATTATTACGTTATTGGAAAGGAAATCGCTGTTTTTCACCATGTAGATGAGCTTGTTGATCTCGTGAGGTATTATTTGGATCATGATGAGGAGCGCAAGCAGATTGCGAGAGCTGGGTATGAGAGAACTCTACGAGACCATACGTATCAGAAACGGTTTGAGCAGATTTTTGCAGAGGTTTCAAAAATATGAACCCATTCGTCAGTGTCATTCTGCCAACGTTTAACGGTGCGAGATATTTGTCTGAAGCTATTGAAAGTGTTTTATCGCAGACAGGTGTTGAATTTGAGTTGTTGATTATTGATGATGGGTCTGGAGCTGATACACAAAACGTTCTGTCAAAGTTTTTAGACGAGCCGCGTATTTTAATGATTCGTCATGAAACAAATCTTGGTCTGCAATGCTCGCTCAACGATGGATTACGACAAGCAAAAGGAAAATATATTGCGCGGATTGACGATGATGACGCGTGGATCGGGATAGGGAAACTTGCAGAACAAGTTCAGTTTTTAGAAAAGCATCCAGATTACGTGCTTGTCGGAACAGGAGTGATCGTCACAGATGCAGATGGAAAAGAACGATCCCGCTTTTTTAATCCAGAAACGGATGAATCGATCCGTCAGATGATGCTGAAGCGTCCTCCGTTTGCACACCCGAGCGTTGTATTTCGAAAAGATGTTGTTCTCGGGCTCGGCGGATACAGTGAGGATCCTATGCATCTTTACGTTGAAGATTATGAGCTATGGCTTCGACTCGGGGTAAAAGGAAAACTTGCCAATCTTCCCATCTACGCATTGAAACATCGCGTCATTTCTACGGCGATCAGTGAAAAAAATCGACGCACGCAGATTCAACGATCCTTTGTGATCCTTTGTGCTCATCGATATGACTATCCTGGATTTTACTGGGCACAAATTCGATCACAATTGAAGGAGTTATGGTATTTATTTCCGTAATAACTGGCAAAGAGACTCAATTTCGATTTCTGTTAGTTCCGGATGATTTGGGAAATAGAATCCTTGATCGTGAATGCATTCTGCGTTTGGACATGTCGTGTGAATCGCGACATATTTTTTGAAAAATGGTTGGTTGGCCATACTTCCAGCAATGATAGGTCTGATTTCAACATCTGCGTTTTCAAATCTTTTCTTGTAAAGTTCAAACAACTGTTTGGTTTGACACACAACAGGCATGGCAAAGTTTGAAACGATATCCATGTGTTGGACGTCTAACTGGACAAAGTCTGGATTGGCCTTCGCAACCTCATTAAATTGTTTGAAATTTTTCTCTCTTTTTTCTACGATTTCATCCCAATACTCCATCTGAGTATTTCCGAGGAAACCACCGATCTCTGTTGGTCGGCAATTATAAGCGAGATCGTAAAATGTGTATTTAGCATAAAAGGGGTCCACAGCATTTTTTGTTCGAAGTCTGTTTTGTTGACCTGCTCCAAGATTCCTATCCCATCCATGCGCGCGGACCATGACGAGCATTTCATGGAGTTCCTCGTCGTCGGTACAAATCATTCCACCTTCAATCGTTGAAAGATGATGACCGACAAATGTAGAAAACGTTGATGCAAGTCCGAAATTTCCGAGAAGTTTTCCCGCATGTTTTGATCCGAGTGCTTCACAATTGTCTTCAAGCAACAATACGTTTTGTGTCTCACAAAGACGTCGAATGTCTGCAAGTTGATCACAAAAACCGAGAACGTTTGTGATAAACAATGCTTTGAGCGAACCAAGATGTGGTTTCAGTTGATTTGGAGAAATATTGAGTGTGTCTTGTTCACAGTCAATCAGGATTGGTTGCAAGCCGAGCTGGATAATCGGCATGACGTTTGTTGACCATGTCAGTGCAGAGACCCCAACAGAATCTCCGCGTTGTAATTTTCCTAGATTGAGAAGTGATTGAATCAGAACAAGATTCGCGAGCGATCCATTGGCGACAAAAACCGCAAATTTTCTTTCTTGTTTTTTTGCAAACGTTTGTTCGTATTGTCGGCACTGTTCTCCCATGCTCAATTGGTCGGCGTGTAAAATAAAATCTGCGAGTTTTTTTTTCGTTTCCGTTTCATTAAAAAATGTTGATTGTACAAGTTTGATCATACCTGTCGTTTCATACGTTCAATCACATCGTGAATTTGTGAAGCACGTAAGATCATAAGGACGGCACTGTATCCGATGGCACCGATCATAACCGAGAATAAGACGTGGAGATTGATGAGAAGAGTGAAGATAACGAGCATCGTCATGCTTCCAAGGGCGATCATAGGTTTTATAAAAGAAGCAAAGAGGACGGGTTGGCCGTGAAGATGAGTGGTGGCGAGACGAGCCAGTAAGAACAGATTGACTGCCTGAGAAATAATGGTTGCGGTGGCAGCTCCAGAACTTCCGAAAAATGGAATAAGCAACAGGTTGAGGATAATATTGAGAATCGCGGCGATTGCCATGTAATAGAACGCCTGTTTTTGTTTTCCAAGCGCAAACAGAACGCGATCAAAAATCATGGACGGACCAAAGAGGATAAGCATGATAAGGAGGATGGAAAACGGTAAAACACCAGACTGATATTCGTTTCCGAAGATGAGTGTTAGGAGTTTTGGAGCGACGAGTATACCGCCAACGGTGATGGGAAGAACGAGGGTAAGCACGAGGCCGATTGTTTTTTGAACAGCTCGATGTAAGCGTGGGATGTCGGTTGTGAGTTGCACGAGTTTTGGAAAGACGGCTGTTCCAATCAGAAGTGGGAAGAGAAACAATGTGGTCATCAATTTACTTCCGGCGACGTATGTACCAACGGCTTCTGGGCCTTTGAGAAATCCGAGAAGGATAGTGTCCGTGGAAAGGAGGATTGTTCCGATCACAGAGCCAAGGGCAAGCGGCCATGCTTGCGTGAAGATTTCTCGATAGGATACTGCTTGGGCCGTCGAACGGCCTCCGTCCGTCGAACGGCCTCCGTCCGTCGAATGGCCTCCGTCCGTTTGACGGCTTTTACTTAAACGCCATGCAGTGAGGAAACCGATGGTAGATCCAAGAAGATATGCGAGAGCGAATCCCTCGAGTGTTGGTTTTGTAAGGACAATGATCACTCCGGCCGTGACAGTGACGACCGACTGCACAAGAGTTGAGATGGATTCCAAGTCCATGCGTTGACGTCCTTGCAAATGTGCGGCGAAAAAGTTTCGCAGTTCCATGAAGGCGAAATAGACGACGAGGATGAGGCTTGTGTTGCGGATTTCGGTGTTTTCGGAAACAAAAAGAGCAACGCACGCGGTGATGACTGCCACAACGATCAGACTCGTTTTTAAACGCAAATGTTGTTGAAGGATTCCTAACGATGGTTCGCGTGCAGTGTCGCGGACGACGAGTCCATTTACACCAAGATCAGCAATAACGAAGAATAGGCCGATAAAGGATAAAGCAAAGGAAAATGATCCAAAACCAGCGACTCCAAATACTCGGGCGGCGAGTACAACGAGGCCAAATTTAAGCAACCGGCTGATCGTTTGGCTTCCAAATAGCCAGAGGGTGTTTGAAACAATGGTTTTGGACATATTGCAGTCGAATGGTAACATTCTAGCACCTATGGGAATGTCCGTCGTGATTCCAACGTACAATCGGGAAGTTGATCTGAAAGAGTGTCTCGATTCTCTTCTGGCTCAGACGCGTTTGCCTGCGGAGATTGTTGTTATTGATGATGGGGAACTTTCTGGTGAATACGTGGATCAGCGTCGTACACAGACAGAAGCGCGCGGGGTTCGGTTCGTGTATTACCGAAAAAATCATGCCGTCGAGCGGCGCGGGTTGTCAGAGTCGAAAAATCGGGCGCTTGAGATAGTGACCGAACCGATTGTCTGTTTTTTTGATGATGATGTTGTGCTTGAGAAGGATTGTTTGGAGAAGATGGCGGTAGTTTGGGATGAAATTTCTGATTCGATGTTGATGGGGGTCGGTGGAATGATAAGTAATAACCGGAAGCAGGGTTCGGGTGAGAAATTATTTGGGAAATTTTTTGGATTAGGCAGTTCGACATGTTGGGATGTGACAGATGTTGGGTTTCAGATGTGGGATGAGTCGATTAAGGAACGGACGAAAGGGTTTTATACGCATGGCGGAGTGACGTCGTATAGAACCGATATCGTTCGACGCCTGAAGTTTGCGACGTTTGATGGTGGTCGTACTGGGCTCGAGGATGTGGAGTTTTGTTTGCGGGCAAAAAAAGATGGATATTATTTTGTGATGGAACCGTCCGCACGGGTTTTTCATAAAGGAAGTGTGGTGGCACGAGAAAAGCATTTTTTGATCGGAAAAAAGGAGAGTGTAAATCGCAAGATGATTTTTCGGACGTTGTGTCGTCAAGATTTGTTCCATCGCATCTGGTTTTTATGGAGTATGAAAGGGTGGATTTTGCGTCAGATTTTGGCAGGGCATTTTGAAAAGGCCGCAGGGATGGTGGTAGGCTTG
>CAYYFM010000032.1:0-31568 GCA_964471375.1 uncultured Gammaproteobacteria bacterium | reverse complement strand
CCATCTTTAATTAACGCTTCGGCATAGCCCGTTCAAAATTGAGGCGAGACGAAGAGAAAAGTCTGAAGCATATCCGTAGATATGTTGAAGACTTATCTCAAAGTCGGAGCCCAATTTTGGACGGGATGGTGCCGGATGGTTAGTTGGAGATGGTATCACCAACGTAGGAAGGTCACTGTCGTAAGAGCTGCTGCCGCGACACCAAGCGCGATGGAGGTGCCGAGGGCGGCGTTGGTTTGAGTTTCTAGTGCGGGGAGATCCTCGTATGGTGTGTTCGGGTCGAGGTACTGGTCATGCCAGATTCCGCCGAGGATGTAGGCGGTGCCGGCTGCTGCGGCTGTTCCGCTTGCGGCGATCGCGAGAGGGGTGGACGGCTGTTTGCGAACGCGTGGGATGAGACGTTGGATCGGGGTCGGGGGCGGTTCCCAGTACGGGAGTTTTTCTCCGGGTTCGAGGATGTATGTGTGCATCACACTTTTGTCCTCTATGAGCTGAAGGATGAATGGCCGATTGAGTGGTCGGACAAATCCCGGAGCGCCGTCGATGAGGATCGTTCCATTGTATGGCGGAAGGACGTCCACTTCGCCCTTTGGAAGGGAACGTGCGGATTCGATGAGCGTGTCGATCGGTCCTCCCTGAGGAGCAATTGCGTTTGGCAACCGGAACGTTGGAAACGCGGAGATTGCCGCGGAGAAAGATTTGAGCGCCGCGTCTTCGTTTTCTGCGAGATATCCTGTGAGGCCTTGGATTCCATGAAAGCTGGCGGCTTCGACAGGGGTGAGCGGTTCAACGAGACACAGGACGGTTTGGCGCGCATCGTGGACTTGCGCATCAAATCCTTCAACCTCCATCATGGCAAATTCCAGATGAGCGTTGGCAACCGCTGAGTTGAGGTTGACGACGCGCGTTTCTGTCTGGCATTCAGCGTGAGCAAAGGACGCGAAAAAGATCAGAATAAACATGTTTCCTCCAGGAAATGAGGTTAGCAGAAAAAAAGAAGCGACGCAAGGGTCGCTTAGGTGTCGGTGTTTCCGTCGCAATTCTGGTCGACTGCGTCGCCAGTGACTTCATCTGCTTCTGGGTTAATGTACGGATCTGTGTCATCACAGTCACCGTCGCATGTCGTCCAGTAGTCTTCGTCGAGATCGAATCCTTCGTCCTCGACTCCATCGCAGTTGTTGTCGAGACTGTCACAAATTTCTTCGTTTCCCGGGTAGACATTGGCATCACCGTCCATGCAGTCACCTGCACAGACACTGACACCATCACCATCACCGTCGTCATGTTGATCAATGGTTCCGTCGCAGTCGTTGTCGACCCCGTCGCAGCCGTCATACTCGTTTGGATTCACGGCGACATCGGAGTCATCGCAGTCTCCTTCGCATTCGCCGTACAGATCCCCGTCGTCGTCAACAGCGTCGTTTTCTTCGCCAGAGCAGTCATTGTCAACGTTGTCGTCGCACAACTCTTCTGCATCAGGGTTGATTGAAATGTCCGTGTCGTTGCAATCATCTCCTTCGTAGTCCGAGCTTTCGAATCCGTCGCTGTCTTGATCATAGTCCGATCCACCAGCACAGTCTTCATCGACTCCGTCGTACCAGATTTCTTCCGCGTTTGGATACGCATCTGGATTGGTATCATCACAATCGAGATCAGCGGTGAACCCATCACCGTCTGCATCGGTGTTGTGATCTTCGCATTCGCTTGACTCATCGACCGCACCGTTGCAGTCGTTATCAACATCGTCGCATTCTTCAACGGCATCCGGAGTTATCGCAGTGTCATCGTCGTTGCAATCGGTGTTGTCGAGTGAAAAACCAGACGCTTCGAGATCGTCGCAGGATTCGGTTCCCGATGCCTCGGATGCTCCGTATCCATCACCGTCCACATCTGGATACCAGATACGCGTTGCACCGCTCGAGCTGTTTTCGTCGTCGCAGTCCGATGCGTACAAAACCCCGTCTCCGTCTCGGTCGTTCGCAGAGCGAATGTCGGTCTCGTCGATGAACCCGTAGCAAGCCAACAAAAAGATCATCATTCTAATGCCTCCTCAAGAGTATTTAGGCAGGTTTTTGAGGATTTGTCCAGCTGGCAGGACTGACGCCACTAAAGTGGCTATGAAATGCGGGACTGACGCCACTAAAGTGGCTATGAAATGCGGGACTGACGCCACTAAAGTGGCTATGAAATGTTCCTGAGTGGTTATGAAATGTTCCTAGGGACTTTAGTCCCGTCAGAATAGAAAACACGCAGGTGTGGGGTTCCTGCGTGTTTTTGATTTAGGCCGTTTAACGGCCCTTGGGTGGATTGTCCCCTTCCAAGCACGCAGAAGGTGACTTTCCTTTTAAAGAACATCAACTGTCTAAAGAATGGCTACTCTGTTTGGGGTGCCGGCTCTTGGTCGACAGTTGTCGATTCCATTGAATCGTCAGTAGGAATGTCCGTACTCGACGGACTCGCAGGATCGGTTGTTTCAGACGGCACTTCGACGGATTTGACGAGCTCACCGCTGGAAGGCTCAGTGAGTATGAAGGTATTACCTGAGCTTGTCGGAGATTCTGTAGTCGTTTCGCCTACTTCGACGGGCTCATAATCCTTTCTAAATGCAGAAACCATCCAGTCGAACGTGACGTCACTATCTGATCCGTTGATCTGTTTCACACCAAAGCCATCATTATTTTTCTCATAAACGTAAAGCGAGACAGGACCATTTGGCGTGACGATCACGCGGATAGGTGAAGTTGTCCCTGTGACGTCGTTGAATGACGGACTCACATCTTCAAAACGAATGATCGCTTCACCGTCTTTTAGAGTTCCCGTTCCAACAAGGGTGATTTGAACGTCTGGTGAAGTGACGGCAGTTGTTTCCACACGTTCACCTTGATAACTTTCAATCACTGTCTTGATCACAGATTCAGACACAATCGTTCCATCCTCTTCAAGCGACCAACGATCGGACAATCCAGCAATGCGTCGTACACCAAGAATGTCATTTCCGCTCATGTAAATGTTTCCATTCATGTTGAGGGCAGAAAGGTTATTGGCGTTTTTAGTAATGACGATCGTCGAGGCACGATTGTCCGTTCCAGGAAGCGCAGGAGTTTCACCGCCGTTCCAGTAGGAGACATTGACGAAGGTGATGATTGTTTCTGGAGTCGTTGGGCCGTCGAACGGCCTCCAGTCGTTGGGCCGTCGAACGGCCTCCAGTCGTTGGGCCGTCGAACGGCCTCCAGTCGTTGTGCCAAACGGTTCGAGAGCAAAACCGACGATCATTCCTGCCTTGGTTGCTTTCATGGCAAGACCAGGCGTGGATGAAGAAGTGAGTGCGTCTCCGATCGCGATTTCGCCGTTCTCAAGTGAGATTTTTGTTGGAACACGACCAGCAAGGGCGATCGGGTACTGGCCATCTTTGTTTTCTCCAGCAAGAAAACCAGGGCGAGTTGAAACGATACCTGCAAGCATTGTGGATTGTGTCGTTGAAGAACGTGTAACAGATTCGTTGTCCGTTCCAAACACAACTACATCTCCTGCCGTAAGTGGAACAGTTGATGGGAACATTTCTGCAAAGTCGTAGGAGCCAGTAGCCCATCCAGATGCATTTGTGCGCATGAAATCACCTCCAAGACCTGACGAACCGTCGTAGTAGATGTATTTGTCTGTCTGAAGGGTTCCACGATCAGATGGATACAATCGGCCCGCAAGTGCCAGATCACCGTCGTCTGAAACGTATGCAACGGATGTGCCAGTCGTATTTTGAATCGATAGCTGATAGTCAGATGCATCAGTCACATCTGTCACAAGAGACATCTTGACGTTTGACGCGTTCGATCCATCCCAACCACTTCCACGAAGTGAGAGTGTGTTCGACGCAAATCCATTGCTTGTTGCGGATGCTGTCCCTGTTGAAGTAAGCATGGTCTGATCATTTATGAGCGTAGCAGAACCGTCTGTTGAAATAACGGAACCTGCGTAGAAATATGGATTGATAAATACGGAGATCGACCCAGTGCCAGACCCAGAGAATCCATCAAGAGCGAAACCAATAACCGTCCCTGCTTCTGTCGCTTTCATTCCAATCCCTGGAGCTGTGCTAGAAGTAATCGGATCTCCCGGAGAAATCGAACCATTTTCTGTACTGACAAAAACAGGAATGCGTCCAGAAAGCGCGACGCGATAGCCGCTTGTTTCTGAACCGAGCAAGACACCTGGAACGGTTGAAATCGCTCCTGTCAGTGTTGGTTGATATGGGGTGGTTGAACGCAAAACCCCAGAACTGGCAGGATCAAATGAGACGAGTTCACCTGGGAAAAGCGTGTCCGTTGAAGGATAATATTCCGCAACGTCAGCCGCGGCCGTGCCGAGCGTCCCGTCGGCAAAAAGGTCACCATCACACTCAAAACGGAATACCGTATCTGGTGTTACAGATACATCTTCGCGTACTTTGATTATTGCTCCATCATCTTGGACACCATCTCCCGCGCCGCAGTCAGTGTTCGTGTCGATAATAAGTGCTTGTGTCCCTGTACTGTTTCCAACCACTGCATCGACTTCATTTTGCAAAATACGAAGGGCGCTTCCGTTCGCAGAGCCTGCATCTGTCGCATCTGACCGAATTTCCATCACGAAATTGTCGAATCCTGGATTGTCGTTAAATACGTATGCCAAACTATTCACGGTAATAGCATTATCTGAATAGACTGTCATTCCGTAGTCCGTGTTTCCAGTATTATCAATATGCAACGCGCCACCTGTTGTTGTGTTCACGACAGATCCTGTATTTCCATTCTTATCAAGAAATAACGCTGACCCTGTTCCAGAACTTGTAAACGTTCCTGCATTTCCTGTGGAAGTCGTGTCGAGCATGTTCACAGCAAGAAGACCTGCACCCGAAAAGTTGCCTGCCCCGTCAGCGCGCTCGAGGAAAATTCCACGTCCAGATGTGAGAGCATCAAGACTCAATTGGAATCCGTCAACTGTTGTTAATGAGTCAGCAGTGAGTGATATAGCATCAGCCGTACTGACATTTGCCGTTACGAAATCGAATACATCTGCACCTGTTGTGTCACCAAACGCAACTCCTCCAAGTGCTTTTATGTCTCCGATGTCGGTAACGAGAAATTCTGTACTTCCACCTGCTAGATTGATTTCTAGTTGACCAGCAGGAGCGCCTAGACCCGATGTGATGTTGTGAATGAATACGAGATCTCGCGCTGTGCTAGTGATTCCTGCTCCAACCTGACTGTCGAATGTGCCACGAAGGGTAAGGATTGGAGAATCTGAGAGCGCGTCGTTTACGGTTGTTGGAGGAGCGGGAATCATGAGGGAATCTCCTGGACCTGTTGAGACCTCTCCAGAAGCAGAGTTCATGAATAAACTTCCGACTCCACCTGACGCGACTGTCCCAGCGCCAACAAATGTAAGGTCTGTAATGTTCAATGTTGTTCCTTCTACTGATAAAACTCCAGCATCACCCCCATCGTTAATAGTAACCGATCCAGTCGCGGCTGAAACACTGAATTCTGTGAATGTAATCGCGGCAGTCGTTCCGAGAATAATGTTGTCTCCGACATTTACAGCATTCACGATATTCGCGTTTGAAACGTCAATTCCATCTGTGATAGCGCCACCACTCCCAATGACGATAATTCCGTCTGTCATCGTCAAGGTGTCCGCATTGTCAAGGCTAATAAATGCTTCCGTTGCAGAAGTCGATGTGATGAGATTGGAAATTTGAATACCACGTTGTATCAGAGCGCCTGCATCGGTGTTAATGATATTCATCGTGAGAAGATCAACGCCGTTTGATCCTGTACCTGTTCCGTTGTTGATTGAAACATTTTCTGTTCCATCCATCACAAAATCTGCGTCTGTGTTAAATGTCGACGCACCATTTGCCGTAAAAGATGTTGATTCAGAAAGCGTTGTAAACGCTCCAGTTCCAGCTGTTGCCGCACCAACAGACACGAAATTTGCCGTTCCTGCAGCGGCAATATTCCATTGAGCATCTGTAATGGTGATATCTGCGTTTCCATCTCCAATGGTCACAATATCAGCTCCAGCACCCGCTCCCATCGCAACGGTTTGCACACCGATCCCACCTCCACCATTTCCTGTTCCAGCGACGGTTAGAATGGGAGTCCCATCGATTCCAAGACTGAGCGTATGTGTCGTTGCATCTGTGCCTGTTACGTTAATGGTGAAACCAAGCGTCGTCGCGTTATTGTCAGCTCCAAGCGAATTGATTCCACTCATCCCTCCTACGGTTGAAATATCCCAGTCGGATGAATCGATCGCTATAGTGTCCCCATTATCTCCAAGAGTCACTGTTCCGTTTGCCGCCAATGCTCCATTTGCTGTGAGTGTTCCAGCAAGAGTGAGTCCACCCCCTGCCACGAAATCTGTTGAGGCATCGCCAATGTTAGTGATGATGTTATTTGACATATCAAGAGCTCCTGAAAGAGTTGTTGCTCCTGAGCTAAGCGTTGCGAACGAACCGGCTCCTGCGGCACTCACACTCCACTGAGCATCGGTAAGCGAAATATCTGCATTTGCATCTCCGATTGTGACAATGTCTGCAGCGGTTGAGCTTGCAATCGTAATCGTACGTACTCCAACTCCACCTGCGCCATCTCCGGTTGCGGCAATGCTTAATCCGGTATTACCGTCAATTTGAAGACTGAGAGTGTGTGCCCCAGCATCCGGAGTGGTAACGTCAATGTTTGTAGTAAGAAGCGTTTGGTTCGTGTCCCCAGCAATAGATGCGATTCCAGAGAGCGCGCCGACATTCGAAATATCCCAGTCACTTGAATCAATCCCAACGAGACCACTTCCTCCTCCGACGGATATTGTTCCGCTTGAACTCCCTGTGTTGATGTTTGTTGCAAAGTTCGATGCGGCATTTAAATTGATCGTTGCCCCTGAAATAGAAGCGCCGAGTATGGCTGTGAGAAGTCCGTTCATGTCGAGAGTTCCGATTCCATTCATGTTTCCAGTCGTTCCAATATTCCAGTCAGATGTAGAAATTGCCACGGTGGTTCCGTTTAAAGCCGTGGTGTCATTTGCCGTGTCTCCAATGGTGATTGTGTCAGCATCCGCGTTTGTTCCCAGAGTGATCGTGTCACATGCCGCACTGTTACACATTCCAAGTGACGTTGCCGTCGTATTCCCAATCCCAAGTGCTCCTGCGGAAGCAACATCGAGTCCCGCACCTCCTGCAGCAACTGTGACAGACTGCATAGCACTCACTCCTGCACCTGAGATGCTCCACTGAGCGTCGGTCATGGAGATATCTGCGTCCGCATCTCCAAGTGCAATAATATCAGCAGCGGACGATACACCAGCGGTAATCGTTCTCGCCCCAACTCCACCTGCGCCGTTTCCTGTTGCCGTGATTGTCATTCCTACGCTTCCATCGATTTGAAAACTGATTGTGTGAAGACCTGCATCTGTTCCCGTTACACCGATGCTGATGGGAAGCGTCGTTTGATTATCATCTGTAATCACAGACGCGATTCCTGTCATCTGCCCTGTCGTAGAAATATCCCAGTCAGAAGTGTCGAGAACAAGCGTGTCGCCCCCGTCTCCAATCGTTGTGTTTTGTGCAAATGTCAAGTCTCCACCTGCAATCGTGAGAGCAAAATCGGTTGCGCCAGTTGTCGTAAGAGATCCATCCGCCAAGGTCGTGGAAGCGTCTCCTGCCACAAATGTATTTGCGTACATGTTTGTTTGAGCCGCAATGTCGCCTGCGACGTACAGGTCGTCGCCATTTGGCACGAAGTCGGCTTTGACAGATCCGAGACTCGATGAACCGATAAAGACATCGCCACCGGTGAATTCAAATCGATCATTTGTGGAATAGATGATGTTGGCAGTATCTGCATCCGATGCTTTCATGACTAAAATTCCATTACTTCCACTCCCTTCTCCGATAAACACCGTGTTAGCAGATTCATCAACTCCAAATGGTGATGCGGCGGCTGTTGTTCCACCCACAGCAAAATCATTTGTTGCATCGGTTGGGCGTATGACACCTCCAGAAAGCGTCCACATTGCTCCGGCACCGCCCGTTGCAATCGCAGCGTCAAGGTCATCGAGAGCATCCTGGACATTTCCACCTGTAGAATTTCCAAACTCATCAAACACACCAACACCTGAGGCACCTGAGCTTGTTTCAGCAAGACCATCACCTCCAAGACTGACAATTGTTGAGTCATCGCCATTGTCGATAAAAATGCTTGCCCAGCCAATCGTTGCTGTTCCAAGCGTACGCGTGTTGTCTGAGTCTGGGGAAAGATTATCGGTGATCGTAACGTTTCCTACTGAGTTCAAAATGTTGTCTTGGATATCTACCGTTGTACCTCCATTCAGAATAATTTGGTCTGCAGGCGAAAGTGTGACGTCGTTTCCAGCACCTGTTGACGAAATTGTTCCCGCACCAGTAAAAGATAATGTGTTTATGCTTAATGTCGTTCCTTCTACAGAAAGAATTCCTGCGTCTCCTCCATCGTTAATCGTGACAGACCCTGTTCCACTTGATACATCAAATTCTGTAAAATCAATCGCTGCCGTTGTCCCGAAAATATTGTTATCTCCAATGGAAAGAGCATTCGTAAAATCAGTGTCAGTCAGTGTAATGGCTGTTGCAACGGCGGCACCTGGAGAAAGCGTAAGCGCCCCAGCTCCGGTTAACTGAACGTTTGTTCCTGTAAGGGCAACTGTTTCCCCATCTAAATTTCCACCGTCTGCGTTTATGGAGATTGAGTTTCCAGATGCTGATTGAATGTTTGCGTTTGCAAAAAATTGCAGAACTGACTGAGCGAGAATTGTTCCTTCAACGGAGAGTTGGCCTAAGTCAGCATCGTCGTTAATTGTGACTGATCCTGAACCAGGGGTGACGTCGAATTCCGTAAAATCAATTCCTGCGGATGTTCCAAAAATAATATTATCTCCGATCGAAAGTGCGTTTGTAAAATCGGTGTCTGTGAGCGTAATTGCCGTCGCCACAGCAACAGACGGAGATAACGTAAGAGATCCAGATGGAGTGAGTTGAGCATTTATCCCTTCAATAGCAACTGTTTCACCGGCGGCGTTCCCACTGTCTGCGCTGATCAAAATACTATTGCTCGCCGAAGATCGAATACTCCCTGCGGTAAAAAAGGTGAGGCTTGATCTGTTTAGTACTGTTCCGTCAATGGAAATCAGACCAGCATTTCCGTCGTCGTCGATCGTGATGGAACCAGTAAATTGCGAAACGTCAAATTCAGCTCCATCGATTAAAATAGCATCAGTCGCCGTCACAAAAAGGTTGTCGCCGTTGATGGTCGTATCTCCCGTAGAAGTCAGAAGCGTACCAGTTGTTCCAGATTGAACTGTTGTTTGAGACGTTGTATTTGTCGAGCCAAGCCCAATGGCCTTTGCGCCAGCTCCAGTTCCAATATTGATAGATTCGCCAGAGGCGTCGTCGCCGATGTTGATTGTTCCCGTTGTCCCTGAATTTAAGGTAAGTGTTGTGGCAGCTCCACTTAATACAGTACCTGCTCCAAGAAACACAAGATTTCCTTGATTAAAAATCGTTCCTTCCACATCAATGGATCCTGTATCACCACCATCGTTGATGGTGATTGATCCGTTTGCAGATGAAACGTCAAACTCTGCGGAATCGATTCCAAAAATATCTGTAGCAGACCCAATCGTGATTGTGTCTGGAGTAATGTCGCTTGAGCCGATGAGTATGGTATCAGCTCCCGTTCCGGATGCGATGAGAACCGTTGTCGCGTCATTAACACTTCCAACAGAGATGATTCCAGCTCCACCTGGAGCATCAAGAGAAAGCCCTAAGTTTGTTGCGGAGCTAATGCTGAGCGATCCTGTGCCAGTAATATTTGAATCATCGATAAAAATATTTCCTGCGGCATTGAGGATCAGCGTGTCTCCACCATCACCGATCATTGTCGCCTGTTCAAAGTTCATGTTTCCTCCTCCAATTGTGAGATCACCATCTGCAAAAATATTTCCTTCAACTCCCGCATCTCCTGCAACAAACAAATCGTTTCCTGACAGGGTAAATCCTGCTGGACTGATTGTCTCATCTTCACTTGTGCCGATGATCACATCGTCGTCATCTTCGTAAGTTGAAAATGCACTGGTTTCCCACAGTGAGGAACCAGCAGGGATGTCTGATAGGTAAGCAACGATTCCGGATGCATCTTGAAATGTGACGGTTCGATCAACGGTTGGATCGGAAAAAGTAAATCCCGTTTCAAAATCATTCGCAGTTGTTCCTTCAAAAGTAAATGGTGATGCGCCACTCATGACTGCTCCAGAAAAATCATATAACCCGGTAGCAATACCACCGTCTGTGTGCAGCAGTTCTGTGGAATCAAAGCCATCAATCAGTTGTGCATTGAGTGCGTATGGAGCCGCGACAATTTGTTTGCGTGGAGATAGCGTTTCTCCCGCAATGACAACTTCTAAATAAACATCCGCGTTCTCTCCGAAAATTTGTGAAACTTCAAAAGGATATGCTTCTGAAAGTCCGTCTGGATCTACAGAAGAACCTATATTTTCAGAAAAAAGTCCGTCTGTGAGAGCGACCGTTTGTGTTTCGTCGACTGCATCACAGGTGACGCCGTCATCAGATTCCCAAAGACATGTTCCGCCAGAAGATGCATCAAAAAATCGAAAAACCATTTCGAGTGATGCATCTGAAACAGGAACACCATTAGAATTTAGCAGTCGACCCTGATACGAGATAGCGTCAACAGGGTCGACTGCGTGCGCGACTGGAGTATGAATGATTGAAACCGCAACGACGACCAGGCACAAAACCGTGATCGTCAAGGAGCGTAAGATTCGATTGTAGAAGACCGACTTGGTCATAACAGACAGATGAATATTCTCACCAGACGTCGTGGGTTCTTGTCATGTCCTCTCCGACGGTTCTTGAGACGACGTAACGGTTCCCTCTGGGGACAATTTCACATCTGCAAAAAATTCACTCGGCTCTTTTTTGTTGCGGTAATCGATCGGGCGTATTTCGGCTGCGAAAAACCCGATTTTTTCGTACACCGTGTAGTACTCGTTTGGTCCAAGCAAGAACGTATACCGACCTTTGCTGTCGGTCACGGTTGTTTCAAGCAACTTGTTGTACTTTGGTTCGAACACGCGGGCAATCACTTTTTCAAGTGGTCGACCCGTTTGTTCGTCATACACAATTCCCCAAGACTTTGGACGCTTTGGCATAGCAAGACGTCTGACGAGCAGGTAAAGAGCGATTTGAATGACAACCATCAAAATCGTGTACTCACTTGGATGAAGAATAGCGGCGATTACAGCAAGGATGGTGCCTGATATCGCTATGGCTTTTTGAGCCCGGCGAAGTCTTGCGTGCCATACGATTGCTTTTGGTGTATGAATCGCTTTGTTCTCTATTGGATCAAGTGGAATATTCGCCACGATTGCCGCGCGACGATCGGTCACCTCGATTGGCTCGCTGTGATAGACATCGAGAAATTCTCCGTCATCACGAGTCTTTGCGAGATATTCAGATGGAAAAGAGAATCCGACCTTGGAAACTGTGAGGCGATATCTTCCAGGCGGCGCGAGGAAAAAATACCGTCCACCTTTGTCTGTCACACGACTTTTTACCAATCGTCCCGTGACACCTTCTTCACCTTGCCAATCGTCAGGCATGCTCCAAAGTCGCACGACGGCTAGGTCGATCGGAACTTTTGTGATTGCGTGGTATACGACTCCATATGCTTTGCGCTTTCGTTTCCAAAAGAGCAATACAGGAGAGGTGAAAAGATTTTGTAAGAGGAGAAGAAGATCAAAACTTGAGACAAGCGATACTGTTGCTGCGGTTGTGATGATGGCAAGCACGGGGGTGGAAGCCGTGGCTGTTTCTTCAACTCCTGGAATTTGACGAATTATTTCAAGAGATTTCTTAACAGTGCTAGACAGATAGAGTGTCAGGTCTGTGAGAGAACTCGAAGCTTTTTCAAAGAGCGTGGTTGATTCAGAATCAGATACCGGAGGTACAACTTCTTCAACTGGGAGCGCTACCAGCTGAATGGATTGATTAATGATGTTATCCGTCACGGAAAACGTCCCTGTCGTTTGCGCTGTGTACCCCACAGCGTCAGCGGAAAGAGCGTACGTCGTGTTCGGGACATACCAACCAAATATTCCGTCACTTGAAGAATAAGGATTCAACTGCGCGTAGGGGGATCCATCCCAAACGACAGTTCCATTTTCTAAAAGCGTAACAGTTGCACCTCCGATATAAGAGGTTTGACCATCGACTTTGTCGTAGACGTATCCCTCGTCTTCAACGTCGATCGTCGTTGTGATGGATTGGATGGATCCATCACTGTAGTAGATAGACACCGCACTTGCGGATGATCCAGAAGTTTCTGGGGAAGAAACGTCCGTCTCATACGTTCGACCGTCGGCGGAAACGGCCATGATGTACACGCCTGTGTCCAGAATGAGCTGGACGCGGTCTATCTGTTTGTAGATGTGCTCGCTATCGAGCGTTATGCGAAGTGGTCGGGATGGAAGCACGTGCACCTCGCCGGAGCCGGAAGGTGTGAGCTTGATCGCGCCGTTCGCCACAAGGAACGAAATGTCCTCATTTGGAATGAGGTCTCCTCCTGACACGGTTGTTGGAGGGATTTCTGGTGTTTCCTCACCGGTTTCACTCTCTTCGGAAGCAGTACCGCTTCCAGAAAGTGAGTTATCTAACGTCTCATCTGCAGGGACCTCTCCCGAAAGCGAACTTCCGCTCTCAGAAGATGTCGACGTCGTATCGATGGTTTCGACTACATCGACCTCCCCTTCTTCGGAAGGAGTCACTGCAGGTGGAACGTCTTCTTCGGCTGGTGGCACCTCTTCTTCTGAAGCACTTGGAGAACCTTCTGCAAGCGCCCCAGAAGCGAACTGCAAAGCCGTGTCGTATGAAAAAACTCCGATGTAATACGTTGTGTCATTTGTGAGATCGGAAATGGTGACGGATTCTTCTGAACCATCGTAGACTGTTTCACAATCTGGATCCTCAGCGTCTGTTGGTGCTTCATCTGTGCAAACGATGACTATGACACCAGCAAGATCTGAATCGGATGGATTGCTCCACTCAACCATGATGGAACCGTCAGATTCTGTGACCGTGACATCACTTACATTTGTTGGCGATGGATCATCTTCTGTGGTGTATGTGCTGTCAGCTGTTGAGGAAGAGTTTTCTGATGCATCGGTTGATGTGATCTCAAAGTGATACGTTGTGTCTTCCTCAAGACCTGTTATCGTGACAGAATGATCTGTTGTGAGGGTTGAGTCTATTTCTGAATCTGTGTACGTTGAAGTTGTCCCGTAGGAAACTTCAGACGTCGTTGGCTCATCTGTTGTCCAGGTGATGGTGACAGATGTTGTGGAAGTCACTTCAACATCAACAGAAGAAATGAGTGGATCGGTTTCATCTGATGTTGTGAACGTTTGATCGGATGATGTTGCTTGGTTTGCACACAAATCAGCTGACCGAACACGAAGGTGGTATTCGACTCCGTCGGATAAGTCCGTGAGGGTGATCGAGTGTGTCCTGACGAGACTGGTACTTGTCTCTGTGCCGATTTCGTACGAAGATGTTGTGCCGTAGTCGACTTTGCTATCCGCGTTTTCATTTGTAGACCAAGAAATGGTCGATGATGAAGATGTGACAGATGAAACGACAATGGATGAGATTGTTGGAGCTGTTGAATCACCACAACCACCACCACCGCCGCCACCTCCACCGCCATCTTGATCTACCTCTGCGCTGACAGCGATCGATCCCGCATCAAGCATGGGAAGCGCGATTGACCCTGAGTCGCCAAATGTGCCTGCGATGTTTACGAAGTATGTTCCAGCACTTGCTGGGTTTACGATTTGGTTTACACCCGCACCTGAACCTGTTGCGTTTGTCCCAATACGAACGGTGACTTCACTTGCCACAGCGATCGCTCCGCCATCGCCAGGACAGATGGTGACGGTCACCGTATTGGCCGCGATAGTGACAGATGCGTCTTCAAGACCGGTACAGTCTGACGCGGTTGTCAGATCTGTTCCATCGTCTTTTACATCAACGTCGTCTTCAAGAATAGAAGTCGTGTTGAAATCCGTCGCAAACGCGATCGTGATCGTGTCTCCTTCATCCACACCACTTGGTGTGGTAAAAACGAATGTGTGGTCTGCCGCAGATGATGTTTCCTGGGTACTTGGAAAATCATTTGCCGATGTGACCGTGGCTGCATTTGAAACAGCCGCAACCATCATTGTCAGGATGACAATGATCGATACGACGCTCCAAAACTTTTTAAACATTTTTTGCACACAAGATAGATTCTTAGAGATGCCACTAAAGTGGCTATGAAAGATTCATAGGAACTTTAGTCCCGTCAGTTACCTTCCCGTCCTAATCGTCGACAATCTCCGTTTCAGTCGCACGATCCCTTTCCAAATCAGGATAAGGATCAACACATCGACAGCCATGGAGATCAGCAACTGCCAAGGAATCATCCAGTACTCGATCTGCGCCGACTGTTCATCGGTTCCATTTTTGACAGACAACGTTGCAGTGACTGGTCCAACCGCGAACAGATCGAACTGTTTAAATACGGTTTCAAGAAAGCCGTCTGGGATTGTCTCAAGCTCCCCAGAAAATGTCCGTGTGCTTCCAGGCAACACACGTCCCTCCTCAGTATTCACGTCTTTGACAAGGATCGTTCTACTAAAAATGTCCTTGACGGTGACCGTTGCTGTTGGTTTTACAACAACGTTTCCTTGGTTCTGAATGCGAAACGCATAACTCACGTCATGCAAAGTTTGGATTGGACCATCTGGAGTTACAAAATCGAGAAGTGCAAGTTTCTCGATTGTTTCACCAGAAACAGTGACAAAAAGGAGAACCGCTGTTTTTGCCTCGATCGACGCACCATTTGTCGCAACAACTTCAGAGGGTGTTGTTGAAATAGTGATAGCTGCAAAATAACTTCCTGATTCCACTCCCGATGGGATAGTGACGGTAAATGGGACGTCCACTTTGGTACGCGCAGGAATCATCACTGTTTCTACAGGAAACGAAATCCACTCAGGGAGGCCCGAGTGATCGGTTTCATATGGAATGAACTCTGGAGCGCCGGACGATTTCCCTGCCGCAAATTTAATTGTGGCAAGATAATACGTCTGTTCGGCAACACTAGTGTTGACAACCGTGACAGTTCGTTCAATCACCTCATTGCGAGCTCCATAGATTTCTATAGAAGCGGGCGAAACAGCAAAGGCGAAAACGCTCTGTGGGATCCACACCAATATTGCGGAACAGATGAGAATTTTCAGGAAGCGGGACATATTAGTAGTTTCCTGAAACGATGATTGTTAATGACTGGGAATACGCTCCATCCGCGGTTGACGAGCTAATCGCCGTTTTCAGCGTGAGAAAGGATCGGTTATCGAACTGAACTCCTGATTCGGAAACAATATCCTGAAATGAAGTTGTAAACGCGGTGTCAGATGAATCAAAGGTTGAATCAGCAAGTGATGTATCTGAGGATCGACCACCGTATTCCTCTGATCCTGCTGTGACCGCTCCATCTGCCACGTCATTAATGGTATCAGCACCCGCACTAAGGTCATCATCGTCCATGACCTGCACAACGTAACCACCGTTAATGTCGGCAGTGACCTCCATTCCAACGATGGATGTGCTAACTTCGGAGGAATCGAGTTCTCCAAGATTCGTTGTCGTTCCAGACAATTCAACGACATAATCGTTTGAACTATCTATCACAGGATCAGTGCCTGCAGTGACGAACTCGTCGACAGTAACTGTCCCTACCCCGATTGAAACAATCTTTCCGACAGCAGAGACCTGAGCCGCTCCTCGATCCTGTATTAGGGCGATCATATCTCCAACGACGAGTGCAACTGTGGAACAGGTGATTGTCGTTCCAGCCACGGCAGTTGCATCTCGCTCTGAAGACGCATCTTCTGAAAAGAACGCAAAGTCGATTACCTGATCGAACACACCTGCACGATAACCAGCCTCGAGATCAAAGGATGTACTTGATGATGGACCAGAACCAGTGGCCCCAGCCGTATCTCGAAGGATGTAGGATGCAGATGAACTTGTGTCGTCTCCACCATCCCCAACCGTATCCCACCGAATTTCAAAACTCGGAGAGGTCATCTGAGCTCTGGCACTAAGTGTTGTACCAAAAAACCCCACAATCACGATGGCTGTCAGTATTCTCTGCATAATCTAACCGTTCGTGCTCCTATTATACCTTGAATACATTATTTCGTCAATCAATTAATTGGCTAATTTAAGCCAATTAATAAACATTTTTTTGTGGATAAAGCGATAGGCGAAAGAAAATCATCGAATAAACTGTGGAAAACTAATACTTATCCACAATATAAAAAATTGTCTACACCAGTGTAGACAAAATACATATATACCTAGCATCCTCTGTCATTTTGAACCGCCATTGCGATGAGACCTCTGTCGACGCGGCAATCCCATTGCTGAACAGTAGTAATTATACTACTGCATCTCGAGAAGCTCAAATTGTTTCACGTGAAACAATTAGACCTGTTGCTGTATAGGCTTCTTGATCCAAAATGGCAGATTTCAGACAAAATCGACGGTCAAATATTTTTTGTTTAGCCTAAGCTAAGCCAAAAATATTTTACCAAGAGTTTGGCGAAATATGGCATTTTGGGCTGGAGCTTATACAGCAACAGGTCTATTGTTAAAGATACCTGTAGTTTAGTATTTTCAGGAGATTTTGGTGCTGTTTTTTAAATTCTCTATGTCCGCCACCGCTTTTTAGAAATTTTTCCCTTGCTCGGGCGTCCTTGGGGTCTAGATAGCACTCGTAATAGATAAGTTTTATAGGCTGGCGTAATTTTGTGGAGTGAACGTGTCCGTTATTGTGAGCTGTAATTCTTGTTTTTAGATCTGATGTGTAGCCAATGTAGAATGCACGATCTTGGCAGAACAGAACGTATACGTAATACATACAGCGGAGCGACGTCTGACGTCGCGTTGTTTTTTTGATGACCCGTCGAACGGGCCAGGCCTCCTGTGTGAATTACACACGCTCGAGAATCTGTAATGCGGTTGATTTCCGCTCCGTTAGGCCGTTTGACGGCCTGGTGGACCTGTGGGGATTCGAACCCCAGACCTCTGCAATGCGAATGCAGCGCTCTACCAACTGAGCTACAGGCCCGTTATTGTTCTGCTATTGTTTCACATGAAACAATTTGCTGTGGTCGAAGACCATGTACTCTTGTATTCCTTCTGTGCCACTCAATGAGATCAGAAACTCACAATCTGGATGGCAAGCCCTCCTAGCATTACCGAAAGATGGTGTCCCCGGAGGGAATTGCACCCCCATCGTCAACTTAGGACGTTGCCGCACTATCTATTATGCTACGGGGACGTGCTATAATACCGCAACAGTGACAGCAGTATATGTCTTTTTTTTAACATAGTCAAAGCTCATTATGTCTTTGAACCCAGCCATCTTTTGGATTTTAATTTCAGCTCTTCTAGGCTTGGCAGGCGCAGTGTTTTTATTGCTACTCAGACGGTCGGCAACAGGAGCCCAACCTGATCAAACAGTCATGTTGAATGTGATTAATGACCTCCGACGTGATCTGCAGGATAACCAGCATAAAAATCGTACAGAAGTTCAACAGAGACTTGATATCATGAGCGATCAGCTTTTAAAAGGACTGTCCGAGTCGTCCAGTACACTCCAAAAGCATTTTGCTCATTCACTCGGCACCTTTAAGGATGTCACAGAACGACTTACGAAGATTGATGAAACGAATAAACAGGTCCTTGAATTTTCAAATCAGCTTCAGAGCCTTGAAAATATTCTCAAAAATCCAAAACAGCGCGGTATTCTGGGTGAATACTGGCTTGAGACATTACTTGGACAGGTACTTCAGCCTGGGCAGTACAAAATGCAATACGATTTGGGAATTGATGATGAAACTGGTGCAAAACTTATCCCTGATTCAGTTATCTTCATCAAGGATTTGTTGATCCCTATTGACGCAAAATTCTCTCTTGAAAATTATAACAAAGTGTCGATGGAGTCTGACACAATTCGGCGAGAAGTTTTGGAAAAGGAATTTAAATCAGATGTAAAGAAACGAATCGACGAAACATCAAAATATATCAAAACAGATCGAGGGACAACAAATTTTGCTTTCATGTTTGTTCCAGCCGAAGGTGTATACCATAGCCTGATTGGTGCCTCAGTCGGGGCTGTACAGGTCAACAGCAGAAATTTGATCGAATACGCATTTGAAAAGGGGGTCATGATCGTTTCACCTACTTCATTCTATGCATATCTACAAACAGTGCTACTTGGATTAAAAGCACTTCAAATTGAAGAAAGTGTTAAAGAGATACAACAGTTCGCCGAACAACTCGTCCGCCATCTCAAGTCCTATGAGGAGTTTCATAATAAGGTCGGTAAACATCTCGAAACAACCTACCGTGCCTATGCAGACTCTTCAAAAGAATTTAAAAAGATCGATAAAGATATATTCAAAATAACCTCTGGAAGTGCAGGTAAGCTGTTAGAGCCAGTAGACATTGAACGCCCAGTGATCGAATAAAATCCACCGTTACTAATCCACCGTCACCTAAAATCTGACCGTCACTTAGTGAAGGTCAGATTAGTGGTTTTTAAAATCAGAGCTGGAACCGCCGAGAATGCTGTTGGAAACAGTTGACATCGAGCTTCCAGTGATTTAATAAAATCTGACCGTCACTAAGTGACGGTCAGATTAATCGGACGGATTTGTGATGTTGTGATGGCATGTTTATTAGGTGTTAACTCGAAAATGACAAGTATCTCCGTCTTGCATCACATATTCTTTTCCCTCGACGCGCAATTTGCCTGCGTCGCGGCAGCCGGATTCTCCAAGCGTGACGAAATCGTTCCAGTGGATGACTTCGGCGCGGATAAAATTTTTTTCAAAGTCGGTGTGAATGACTCCGGCGGCTTGTGGAGCCTTCATTCCTTTTGGAATGGTCCAGGCCCGTGTTTCTTTTGGACCAGATGTGAAATAGGTAATGAGGTTGAGGGACTCGTAGCATTTGCGAATAACGCGATCGAGGCCGGATTGTGATAGACCGAGTTCGGTTAAGAATATTTTTTGATCCTCGGGTGCCATGTCTACAATTTCAGATTCTATTTTTACACTCACAGGCAGAGCGAGGCGACTTGGTCCGAGAGGAGAAACCCAGTTTGGATCTGCTGATGCGTTTTCGTCGACGTTTACAACATACAACATCGGTTTGCGTGTTAATAGAGCGAGGCCTTTAACCGCGAGTTCTTCGTCATCACTCAACTCGATCGCATTCGTGAGTTTTCCCGCTTCGAGAGCAACAATAAATTTTGCAAGAGCAGATTCTTCTGCCTCAAGTTCCTTAGATTTTCCTGCCTTCATTTTTCCACGCACCGCATCGAGGCGTTTTTGTACAGTATCCATGTCTGCAAACGCAAGTTCCATTTCAATAATTTCAACATCGTGTGCGGGATTAACCTTTCCTGAAACATGAATCACATTTGGATCAGCAAATCCACGGACGACATGAAGAATCATGTTTACTTCACGAATGTTTGCGAGAAATTTATTTCCAAGTCCTTCTCCTTTGTGCGCACCCTCAACAATTCCAGCGATATCTACAAATTCGATTGCGGTTGGAATAATTTTTTCCGATTTTGATACCTCAGACAACTGTCGTAACCGCTCATCAGGAACCTCAACAACACCAACATTCGGTTCAATCGTACAAAATGGAAAATTCGCGCAATCCACCTGTTTTTTTGTGAGCGTTTTGAACAGAGTAGATTTTCCAACGTTTGGCAGTCCAACGATACCGACTTGAAGCATAAGTTAGAATGACGAATTTATGAATTTTACGAAATGACGAAATACGAAATTTGATTCCGACTTTGCGGAGTATATCTGATTTTAGAAAAAAGAAAAGAGAGGCCCTGAACTCAGAAACAAAACACTCGTTTCTGTTTAGAAAACGAGTGTTTTAGGTGGTTATCGGCCGTTTGCTCGCCAATATCCTGGTGTGTGGTATCCCGCTGGTACTACCTTTACAATAGGTCGATTTTCTCGTGGGCGAGCAGCGGCGATAACTGTATCTGCTGTCATGGCGCCAATCATGACGAGACCAAGGACAACCGCTAAACCAATTTGGAATCGTTTCGTTTTCATAAATCTTTAGAAAAACTGTAAATAAATAACTCTCTGTCACCCACAATCATCGTTGCATCCGCAGCAGATTTGAGTACATGCGAGAGTGGTTCCGCTCCCCACCAATACCCGGAAAGCAGGAAATATCCTTGCGAGACACCAGCAACCTCCATGGCTTGCTGCATCGTCTCATTAACAGACGAACCCCCTACGATTTTTTCGTAAAACGGATAGAGGTCTCCACCTGTAGGGAGGGCATAATATAGCATGTTTTTGCCATTATTGTCAATAGTCTTAGTAAAACCATATTCCTGCAAATGTGCCGCTGAGGTCATTTGATTTGAGAGAGCAATATAGGGAGCACCACCACTTAATTCTTCAACAACATGCACAGCGCGTACATCAGCCTGACTGACACTCGGCCCAAACCCATAAGCTTTTGGATCATCGGTTGGATAGGTCACGTACCAGGATATAGTCAGCAAGATGGACGTAAGGAGAATCGGACCAAGAGAAATCCAATCCTTCTTGTGTGCGAGTAAAGAACAAACGGCAACACATAAAAATGGAAGACCAAGATACGGAAGGACATGACTCAAACGCAGAGCGAATTCCAACTGTTCATACGAAATGATATCCTCAAAAACAAAACTCGTACTCAGGAGTATCAAACAGCCAATGAACCCGACCAGAATCATTCCGATAAATGGTCGCCACGCTCGAGCCTCTTTTGATCGAACCATTAATGCTGCAACAAGCATGGCGACCCAAGGCCCCACACGACCAATTGCATGCAAGATGTTCCACCACCAATGCACAGGTTTTTCTGATGAAGGAAAAGGGTCACGGAAGAGCGCAAGGAATCCATCGCGATGTAGCCAAGGGTTTTGGATGGTGAGCACACCGCCACCTTGCAGATAGTTATGTACCCCGTAGCCGATCGGCACAGAGCAAGCAAGGAGAAATGCAATAAATATTCCCACCGATAGACGATAATGCGTTTTCATATATACCCATCCACCGATGGCGAGTACACATGCCGGAATTCCAATGAGTGGATGAAAGAAGAACGAGACGACCGCCGAACCGATGACGAGAAAGAGACCTGCGACAGTACCGATGGATGGCAAAAAAAGGAGTGTGACTAAAAAAGCGATGAGAGCCAAATGATACGGTACTGTAAAGGTGAATGGTAAAAAAGGGACAAAAAGCAACAGTGGCAGAACGACCAAACTTTCACGCGGACGCTGTTTCCAAGCCGTTGTCAGTGCTATGTAAAACAACGTCGGGAGGAACAATGAAACGAGCAGAGGAACGAACCAAATGTCTAATAATCGTATTGGGATGCCCGTTAGTAGGTGTGTGAAACTTATTAAGGCATACTGTCCACTGTAAAGGAGAGAGAATGGGGTGAGTCCACCGTCCGTAACAATCGTTTGTACAATCGCGCGGTGAACAAACGGATCGAATCCGAATCCAATTCCATAGACAGACAAGCAGATGGATATTGCTACAAATACATGAAAGGAAACACTTAACAGTCCCACAATTTTTGGTGCGGTACGAAGAAATGACCACAGAGCAACGGTCGTAAGCAAATAGATAAGAAAGATGACTGAGGGGAGGACATTCCAAGGACTTACAAGTGCGGTATTTGTACGAGAGAGCAAACCGGAAACGAGTAACCAAAAGTCGCCAGCAAGAAAAACGAACAACAACGGAATGGAGATATCCGCTTTTATTGCAGCACCTACGCTGAATGACCTTTGGTTGAGTTTTGGAAAGAAGTAGGCAAGAGCGGTAACGACCGTAAATGCAATCCAGGTCATCCCGATGTTAACTATCCCTGTGAGATACACACCTGTAAAAACGACCGTCGTCAGGAGTAGTAACATCCAGCCACCAACAATAAAACCGATCCAATCCATGTCTGAGTTCAATCGTGCCCCAAGGCGACGTGCGAACCAAATAAACCAAACAGAAAAAAAGACTCCTCCTAATAGGGAAAACATATCGTTCACAGTATACCGAAATTATAACTGCGATGACAGGATGGGCTGAGCGGAGTCTTGCGGATTTTGGAAAAAGAAAAGAGACGCCCAGAGGACGTCAAGATTTGAAATTTTTGAATACGATTTTCCTAGTTTGGAAACTCGATGACCTGTGCTTCGCGAGTGCGAGACAATCTTTCGACAAGCTCTGTGGCGTCACGGACGATTTCTCGCAGTTTGTTTTCCGCCTCCTGTCGACGCGCGCCAAGCTCTGGCCGTGCATTGAACGATCGTCCTCCTTCCGCGATAACACGGACATCGTATATTCCGGGCGGAAGTTTGAGGTCACAGATTCTTTGCGTAATCGGACCAAGGAATCCAGCGCGAGGAATATCTCCTTTTGCCTGAAGAGTGATGTCACCAATTTTTGGAACGGTAATGACGAGATGCAAGGAACGTTGAGACATGCTTTCTCCGTGCGTAGGACAGTACACTTCACTGCATTTGATGTCAAAATAAGGTTTATATCTAAGTCACGGAGAACAAAAAATACCCTGATGTTTAATCAGGATATTTTTGGTGGACCGTAACGGGATCGAACCGTTGACCTCTTCCATGCCATGGAAGCGCTCTACCAGCTGAGCTAACGGCCCAAAACTGAGTTTCATCTTAACTGTTAAAGCAGCACTCTACCAGTCCCGACGCTCCGCGAAGCGGAGGTCGGGACCCCGACCTTCCCTTTGGGAAGCGTCGGGGCTGAGCTAACGGCCCAAGAAAATTGTATGAGAAGAATATCGTGTTCGAGGTAGATGGTCAAGATTGCATTGATCAAAAAAACCTCACATGTAAGCACCATGTGAGGAAGTAGATTTAGTCGACTCCTTCGCAGTTACATTCCAGCTCAGGTGGATTTTGTCAAAGTGACTACATCGACAGGAAGGTCAGGTGCGACGGCGATTTCGAGGATCGTGATCCGCTCAAACTTGTCGAGTTTGATTTGAAACTCGTATGCGGTGCGGTACCCGTTGCAGAATCGATTCGTCTTCGGCCACATCTGAAATCGAATTTCACGATGTATCGGCAAGAATGTAAAATTCGATACGTCGATGCGTCCGGAGAACTCGAGTCCATAGATCGTTCGGAATGTGACCATGTCGTTCTTCGGACATGTTCCGGCCGACAGCGCCTGGACGAGTTTAGGATCTTGGATCCCGAACGAGGTCACGTACCGCCCGACCTGTTCGTTGCGTGGGTTGGCCAGAGCAGGGCCTGTCCAAATTTCATCATCTTGCATGACTTTCTCCAAAAGAACGTCCGACCTGAATTGATCGGATCGGCATCTTAGCAGAAATTTGCATGAAAGTCAACGATCAGGTACAAACAGACTCAGCCGGAGCTGAACATGGCTGTTCCCGTACTCGTTGACATCAAGGCGCTTGTTGAGCTGATTGTTCGTGCTCTTGTGGATCATCCAGATCGGGTGGTTGTTGGCCTTGTTGAAGGCCAACATTCGATCGTCATCGAGGTCACCCTTCACAAAGATGATGTCGGAAAGGTGATCGGAAAACAGGGAGTCCACGCCGAAGCAATTCGTCGCATTGTCTACGCCGTCGGTGGAAAAAACCGACGGAGGTATGTCCTCGAGATTCTGCAATGATAATTCTGCTCGTCTTGCTTGCGTTTGCACATGACTCAACAGCTGCACTGATGGTCGACTGGACTGAGTACAATCAGGCAACACGAAAGTTGTGTCGAACGGTTCACACAAAAGAGGAGTATGGCGCCACTCTTCTCGCGCAGCTCATTTTCATCACAAACGCAGAGATTGCACTTGTCTCTGGTCAAACGCATTTGTTTGAAATACGTAGACAGGTGCATGTATCTCGTGTTGCATCAGGATTTTCGCACGAAGAGGAAGCGCTCAAAGCCGACGCGTCCATCACGCTTTCTATCGATGTGCTTGTACAAGAATTGGAACGCATCGAGGCGATGAAAGCAAAAATGGAACGCGAGATGCAACTCAACTCACGTTCCGTTACTCCGCGCGGTTTTCCTCGACGTGTCTTGCGTGATTGGTGCAATGATTCCTTTGATCACACTCGGATTCAGATGCAGCATGCCATCGATGTCCTCGTTTCACAAGACAAAACCACCTCAACAATTCCGCTCGCCTCCCTCTCCACTCCGCTCTACTAGGCGGAGATTTTGTTTAAAAATGTTGGTGAAGAACTGTTTTTATAAGCGACTGATAGGGAACATCCTGTTTATTAGCTTCCATCTTTACTTGATATAAGAGCGTTAAAGGAAGACGAATTGATATCGTTTGTGTAGACGGCTTGAGATTTGGGAAGATGACCTGTTTTGCCTTTGACCAGTCGATATAGTCGACGGTGTCGTGGGACTCCCAAAAGACACGCTCGGCTTTTTCTGATTTGAATTTTGGAACGGATTTAAGTTTTTCCATATATGATACGCTCGCGTTTACTCATGTCGCGGGCTGAGATTACTCGTATTTGTTTATTTCGTTGCGTAAAGACGATAGAGAGCGTACGTCCACTGTCTGTTTTTCCAAGAGCGAACCAGCGTTCTTCTTTTTTTGAGTGAAAAATATCATCGAACATCAGAAGAGGTGAGTTGAAAAAAACTCGCTCGCACTCTTCGATCGTTACATGATGCCTCTTGCTATTTTTTTGTCGGTTCCCCTCATCCCACTCAAATGCGATGAAAGAAAAGATCGGAAGGACCATAGTTTATGTATATGATGATAATATACACTATTATTGTGATACTGTCAAACAAAAAACCACCACGGATAAACCCGTAGTGGTTCCAATTCGTACATTCGTCATCTTATTACACGATAAACGCAACAATCAGCAACGCGACGATATTCAAGATCTTGATCATTGGGTTGATTGCTGGCCCAGCGGTGTCCTTGTATGGATCGCCGACCGTGTCGCCGGTGACTGCGGCTTTGTGAGCGTCGCTTCCTTTTCCACCATAGTTTCCTGATTCAATATATTTTTTCGCATTGTCCCATGCCCCGCCACCAGTGGTCATGGAAATCGCGACGAAGATTCCTGTGATGATTGAGCCAATGAGCAGGCCTCCGAGCGCGTCGATACCGAGACCGAAGCCTACGACGATTGGGGCGAAGACAGCGAGAAGAGACGGAGCGATCATTTTGCGAATGGCTTCGCGTGTCACGATGTCGACGGCACGACCGTAATCTGGTTTCGCGGTGTAGTCCATGATTCCTGGGATTTCACGAAACTGGCGACGCACTTCTTCCACAACACAGCCGGCGGCTTGGCCAACGGCTTCCATAGCCATGGCGCCAAAAAGATAGGTCACGAGTCCACCGAGAAACAATCCTGCGATCACATTTGGATTGGCAAGATTGAAATCAATCGTTCCACCATTCGCTTCAATCGTGTGAATGAAATCTCCAAACAAGACGAGGGTCGCAAGTCCTGCTGAACCAATCGCGTATGCCTTCGTCACAGCTTTTGTTGTATTTCCAACCGCGTCGAGTGGATCGGTTACATCGCGAACCTCTTTTGGAAGTTCTGCCATTTCCGCAATTCCACCGGCATTGTCGGTGATTGGTCCATACGCATCAATCGCAACGATAATTCCGGTGAGAGATAACATCGCCATGGCCGCGATCGCGATTCCGTACAGTCCACCAAGTTGATGGGCGACCAGAATTCCAAGCACGATTGTGATAACAGGAAGCGCAGTTGATTTCATGGAGAGCGCAAGGCCCGCAATCACATTTGTGCCGTGACCTGTTTGTGACGCTTCGGCAAGTCGTTTGACTGGGCCGTATTGCGTTCCTGTGTAGTATTCCGTGATCATGATGAGCAATCCGGTGATAGCAAGTCCGAGAAGAGAGCAGTAGAAAATATTGATGGCATTCGGTCCGACAACATCCGTGGTCATGAGCATTTCCTTTGTGACAAACCAGAAACCGATCGCAGCAAGAATACCAGCAGCAGCAAGGCCTTTGTAAAGTGCACCCATGATGTTTTTTGATGGACCAAGTTTTACCGCAAAGCTTCCGAGAATCGACGCAACGATCGCGATGGCACCGAGAGCAAGCGGATATAAGACAACAGCTTCATTGTTTGGAAACAGAAGTCCTCCGAGGATCATCGTGGCGACGGTCGTAACGGCGTATGTTTCAAATAAATCAGCAGCCATTCCTGCACAGTCACCAACGTTGTCTCCAACGTTATCCGCGATCACGGCTGGGTTGCGTGGGTCATCTTCTGGAATTCCCGCTTCAGTTTTTCCTACGAGGTCTGCACCAACATCTGCAGCTTTGGTAAAAATTCCACCACCCAAGCGAGCGAAAACAGAAATGAGAGATCCACCAAATCCAAGTCCGATTAAACCGTGAACGGAATTTGTTGCCATGTAAAATCCGGTGACAGACAACAATCCAAGTCCAACGACGAACAGTCCTGTGACCTCTCCGCCTTTAAATGCGACGTCGAGAGCTTTTGCAAGTCCAGATTTAGCTGCTTCAGTCGTGCGAACGTTCGATCGAACTGAGACACTCATTCCGATAATTCCTGCCAGTGCAGAACAAACAGCACCCACGGCAAATCCAGCAGCAATTTCCCAATCAAGATAAATTCCAAGGATTGCAAAAATAATTAAACCGATAACGGTCACCACTTTATACTGCCGAGCCATGTAGGCATTTGCGCCCTCTTGAATGGCAAGGGAAATTCCTTTCATTTTTCCATCCCCTGACGGTTGTTTTAAAATCCAGTGAATAAGAAACGTTCCGTAAAGAAGAGCAAGCACGCCTGCTCCAATAGCGTAGTATGTGATATTCATAATGCGGGTATGGTACAAAATATTGAGGAAACGGTCAATCCTGTGAGAGTGTGCTAAACTGTATGGACATGGGATCGAAACCGACCTTTCAGTATGAACGGGAATTGATGGAGCAAGGTTTTCGGACTATTGTTGGAGTCGACGAGGCTGGGACAGGAGCGCTTGCTGGTCCTGTTGTGGCAGGAGCTGTTGTCTTGCCGCTCGATTCTCGACTCGGCCAGCTCAACGACAGCAAACAGCTCATTCCGGCTCTTAGAGCCGGAATGTACGATCTGATTCTAAAACGGGCGAGGGCTTGGGCGGTTGGATCTGTTTCAGTTGAGGAAATCGCGGCGCTGGGCTTGCGTCCGGCGAACTTGCTTGCCATGAAGCGTGCGGTTGATCAGATTCAGTCCGTTGACTATGCGCTTGTTGATGCTTGGACGATCACCGGTCTCACCATTCCTCAACGCGGGATCATTCGTGGAGATCAACTCGTCAAATCAATCGCCGCCGCATCCATCATTGCAAAAGTTACACGCGATCGATTAATGATTGAGCTCAACGATCAGTTTCCAAATTACGGTTTCAACATTCACAAAGGATATGCAACGCTTTTGCATCGAACAGCGATAAAGGAGCACGGCCCCTGTCCAGCACATCGATTAGGATGGAAAATGTTTCAGTCAGTTGAGTCTTTAAGTCGTTAAGTCGTTGAGTCGTTAAGTCGTTGAGTCACTCAGTCAATCACTCAATCACTTAATTACTCAGTCACTTAATCACTATTTTCTTATGCCTGAAGACAATATTCGCCCTTGGGGTCAGTACGACATTATTAGTAACGGAACGGGATATCAGGTGAAGCGCATTGTTGTGAATCCGAAGTCGCGTCTTTCTTATCAACGCCATAATCGACGAACAGAATATTGGGTTGTTGTCGAAGGAGAGGCAACGGTGACACTGAATGATGAAACGTTCACAAGGAGCCGTGGGGAAGTCGCGATCGTGCCTGTGACGACGAAACATCGTGTTGAAAACCTGACAGAAGAGCCACTTGTGTTCATTGAAGTGCAGACCGGTGATTACTTTGGTGAGGATGATATTGAGCGCTTTGCAGATGACTACGGTCGAACATAGAATATTGCTGAGTTGAGCGATTTATTTGCGCTTTTTGGTTGACAAAAACAGGGATATATGGTATCATTGTTTCGCTATTAATTCTGGCTGAGGGTGCCCTTGTTACTGCTGTTTTGGACAGGGTGGTCTCCAACCCAGATCAAAGGTGAGGCTTCTATCGCTTTCGGACTCAAACAACTATTCGTGAAGATTTTGCTTTCCGCTTTGCGCGGTCTGATTCTGGTAAAACGGCATGGAATGTCAGTCGTACGTCCATTCGTTACTCCTCTCTCAGTCGCGGGGCGGTTTTTGATTCGTCACGTTGGAGTCCCAGCCTATCGCCTCGTTTTTTATTTTGAGCGTCAGTTACGTCGTCTCATCGTCCCTGCAAAGCATCGTGTTTTGTATTTGGTTTCTAATCGTTACACGGTGCACGCGGCGATTATTGCGATTGCGGCTATTGCCTCTTCTGCGAATTTAAATGAAACACAGGTGCGTGCAGAATCTTTTGGTTCTCAGTCCATGTTGTACGCGCTTGTTTCTGAAGATGATTCAGCGGAGATAGAAATTGTTTCTGCAGCAGAAGTAAATACTTTCAACGATCAACCAACGTCTTACATGGACGATTCAGCTCTTGATGCGTCTGCACATATCGACGTGTCTTACGACGAAGAGGACTATGCGACCACAACCGTTGGTGGATCTGTTACATCACCTACGATTGCACAGGGAACGGCTTCCGTGGCATCTCGAGAAAAAGTTGAATCGTATGTTGTACAAGAAGGGGATACGCTCGGAGCGATTTCTGAACGGTTTGGATTAAGTTTGAGCACTATTCTGTGGTCAAACGGTTTAACATTCCGTTCTACACTGAGTCTTGGTCAAACACTTGTTATTTCTCCTGTTGATGGTGTTCTCTATAAAGTTAAAAATGGTGACACGCTTTCGAAGATTTCGAAAACGTACGGAACAGACACAGAAAAAATTATTGCGTTCAACAAACTTGCGAGCGCGGATGACTTACGCATTGGGGACGAGTTGATATTGCCAGGCGGAGAACCTCCTGCTGCACCGGTTCGCCGAACTGCTCCACTGTCTTCTCTATTTACAGACAACAGTTCATCCACACCATTCGTTGCCCCAAGCGGATCTGGCGAATCAACCGGAACATGGGTGTGGCCAACGGATTGGCATGTGATAACTCAACGCTACGGTTGGAAGCACACGGGTGTTGATATTGATGGAGATTATAATACGAAATCTTACGCCGCAGGAGATGGAACGGTTATCTACTCTGGCTGGCGTCGTGGATACGGAAATTGTGTTGAAGTGGATCACGGAAATGGTGTCGTAACACGCTACGCTCACCATTCAAAAAATCTCGTCAGCGTTGGAGAAATAGTCTCCGCCGGACAGGTCCTCGCAAACACTGGTTCAACGGGTCGTTCAACCGGAACACATTTGCACTTTGAAGTGATCGTAAATGGAAAGTTTCAGAATCCTTTGAACTACGTCCGCTAAACAAAACACCATCCAAAATGAATTGGATGGTGTTTTGTTGGTAACCTCGAACGGTTTAGGCCATTCGACGGCCTGGGGCGACTAGAGAGGATCGAACTCTCATAGCTTGGACCACAACCAAGTGCACTAGCCATTGTGCTATAGCCGCCATCGAAAGATATTTTAGGTGCTTAAAATCTCTAAACCTGCTAGAGCCTCTAAAACTTCTACACAATAGCAAAGGATTGCGAAATGAACAAGAGTTCGGTAGGATACCGCGGTGTGAAGAATTTTATCCCACTTATCCTTGCAATTCTGTTTATCGGTGCGGGTTGTGTGTTTGAAAAGCCTTTAGAAATGGCTCAGGATTTGGTATCTGAACCAGTTGTCGCGATTCAGACGTTTACAGGGGTTGTTACTGAATCAAATGATACAACACATATCGCTACCGTATTGTTGACGGACGGAAGTACAGAACAGGTTGAAGCAACAGGTACTCTTCCAACATTCCGTGTTGGATTGGTCTATCGATTTGTTGGGGAGCGTGATCTGTCGACGCGTATTGTGAAGATTACGGAATTAGTTGATCTCTCTACAATAAATATTATTGTTGTTTCGCCAGATCAAAACGCGACGGTTATCTCCCCGCTTGTTGTGACAGGTTTTGGTCGCGTGTTTGAACAAACATTTGCGTGGCGTATCAAAGATAATCAAGGATTGATTGTTCAGGAAGGAAATGCAATGACTCATGCTTCTGATATAGGACAATTCGGGCCGTTTTCTTTTGAGGTGTTTCTTCCCGTGCTTACAGACGTTCACTTTACTTTGGAAGTTCTCGAATTTTCCGCGAAGGATGGAAGTGAACAGAGTGTCGTTTCCATTCCACTCACATTACTTTCTACAAACACCTCGACCTTTTCACTTTGGTTTTCAAATAATCAAAAAGGATCTCTGACCAATTGTTCTGAGACGTTTCCTGTTTCAAGAACGATTGCGCAAACGTCTGCCATTGGACGTGGGGCACTGAGTGAGTTGCTGAAAGGACCGACAGAATCAGAAAAAGCTCAAGGATATTTTTCACAAATTTTACCGTCATTATCATTACATTCACTTGTGATTAGTGATCACGTTGCAAAAGTAGAATTTTTGTTTGGCTCTGATCTAAGTGGTGGAACGTGTCGTGCACAATCAGCACGCAGTTCGATTGAAGGGACGCTTTTACAATTTGATACGGTGGAATCCGTCACAATCAGCGTAGACGGTGCCTTATCCACACAATAGATTGACTTAAAATTTTAGGTAGGATAGTATTCCGCTCGTCTCACGGCACAACGCTTGTGGACAGGCCAGCTCAGCTGGCCGGAGTTTCAACATGAATCAGGTCCTCAATCAAAAGAAGTTCATCCTCGGCGGCGTCTCTCTTCTCCTGTACACGGGTACGTTCGACCAAGTCGTCGACGCGTTCGGAAAGCAGATTTCCGACAGGTCCAAGGCGATTCTCGTCGTCGTCGACACGCAGTCGCAAGACGGCAACACCACGCTTCTCACGATCGACAACGAGTGGCGCGGCAACGTCGACGAAGCGAAGCAGGCGATGCTCGCACGTGGCGAGCTCAACAAGTACTTCGCCGAAGGGCAGAAGCCGATCGCGTTCATCGCGTCGCTCGGCAAGGACGACAGGTACGCAGCGACCGGCAATGGCTTCCAGCGCGCCAAGCTCGGTCACGACCAGATGCTCCGCAAGTTCGGTGCAATCGTGTTCGATCGCGATGGATTCGTGAAGGGCGCGACTGGCGGCCTCACGACGCTCATCCTGTACACGAAGAGCGACACGCCGCGTGCCGACTTCGCGTGGGACAACCA
>CAYYFM010000031.1:0-5229 GCA_964471375.1 uncultured Gammaproteobacteria bacterium | reverse complement strand
TATTTGTATGCCAACACTCAAACAACGAATTAATCTTGCGGTTCCATTTCAACTTTGTCGAACACTCACACGCATCGCGAAACGTGATCATACGTCCGTTGCGACGAAAACACTTAATCTTGTTCGTCTGGCACTGGAAATCGAAGAAGATGCATTTCTTCTTTCGCAAGCAACCCAACGCGAACAAAAAAAAGTTCGATTCGTTTCACATGAAAAAGCATGGGTATGAGCTTTCAACTGTTGTACCACCCACTCGTTGTGAAACAGGACATTCCAAAATTGGATGCAATAATGAGATCCCGAATCAAGTCAGCCATCGAGGAGAAATTAACCGTTCATCCAGAAATTTTTGGGATTCCTCTTCGTCAATCTCTCCAAGGACATAGAAAACTACGTGTAGGAGACTGGCGGATCGCATTTCGCATCGAAAAACAAACAGTGAAGATCATCGCGATCCTTCATCGTTCCATCGTCTACAAGGTCGTCGAAAAAAGAACCATGCGCCCGTAGCTCAGCTGGATAGAGTGTCTCCCTCCGAAGGAGAAGGTCACACGTTCGAATCGTGTCGGGCGCACCATCAAAAGATACGACGAATGCGACGAGAGATCTGATACAGACGATATCTTAGCGGATGGGCGATGAAATCAAATGTTCCTGGAAAATCGAGACGTTGTCCACCAAAGCCAAGTTTGAAGCGTGTGATGCCAGACCATGGGTGTTTTTCGTCTGCATCAGATGGGGTGATTCCCCACCAGTCGTACGTTGCGATTCCTTGTTGCTTCGCATCCTTCATCAATTCCCAATGTAAAAGATACGGTGCCATGACTTGACGATGTTGATCGGATGAAGCGCCGTGCAAATACGTTCGCGTTGTGCCGTCATCGATCATGATGTTTGCCGCAACAACAGCTCCATCAAATCGCGCAACCGCAAGAAAGGCAGTGCCTGATTTTAACATTGTTTTGTAATACCATTTTGGATGCAGATGAAATTGTCCACGTTTTGCCGTTTGCTCGAACAGTGACCAAACTGAATTCAAAGCCACTTCAGTGGCGTCAGCCCGGACGGGACTGAAGTCCCTATGAATCTCAATCTTCACTCCTTTTCGCTCGGCGAGACGAATGTTATATCGTGTCTTTTCATGCATGTTTGCGAGAAGGTGTTCTTCGGTCTGTGTTAGATCAGTGACGAAGGTGTGAGATGGGGAGATGTCGATAGTCTTCAAAAAGGTTGAAGATCGAAACTCGAAACTCGAAGGCGGTTCTAAGCGAAGAAACAAAACGTTGAGTTGATTTGAGATGAATCGAAATTGATCAAGAGAAACAGCCGTTACTGGTCCGCGTGGACAGAAGGCGTATTTTTGTCCGAGGGGCAGATGGTGAATCAAAAATTGTCCGATTCCTTCGATTCGAACAACATCACGGCCAATCGATTTTTGGAATGCTCCCCATTCTTCTGATTGTAAAAACAGGCCTGATTGCATAGTTAAGAACGACCCATCATTTTAAGTGCTTTGGTCACACGTTCTTCGCTCGACTCTGCATCGATCATTGCAAGTATTTCCTCCGACTGTTTACGCGGATACCCAAGCCCGACAAGTGCCTCAAGCGCGTCTGGATCGATAGATGCACCCGCAACGGGCGCTTCTGTCAGCTCCCCTTTCAGTTCTAAAATAATTTTCTGTGCTGTTTTCATCCCGATTCCAGAAATTCCCTTGAAAAAAGCTATGTTTCCTTTCATGATATGATCTCTCACTTCGCGCACAGACGCCGCAAACACAATTTTTTGTCCGCTTCGAGGTCCAACCCCCGAAACACGAATCAATCTCCAAAACAATTCGAGCGCGTCGATCGATAAAAATCCAAACAATTCTTGCTCATTCTCACGAATAACTTCATGGGTAAAAACACGCACCGTTCCAGACAAACCACGAACAACCTCTTCTGGAAACATCACCTGATAACCAACATCATGACATTCAACAATGACAAAACTGACTCCACGATAGATAACCTCTCCTGTCAGTTTTGCGATCATACCAAGAAAGTTTTTTCGTAAAATTGTCCAACGCGCTTGGCGAGTTCTGCATCGATCTCTTTTTTGAAATGCGGAAGCGGATTTCCTGTCACGATCGCTTCGTGGATGTGGCGGAGAACCTGACCAAACTTTGGACCAGCTTCCATTTCGAGTAGATCCATAAGTGCGATACCATCGAGACCGACCTCGCGAAAAATCGTGTTACGTTCTCTTGTTCGGCGATCTTCGCGAACTCGCTCCTTCTCTGTTCGTCTCCAAGGAGCAAAATCATGCTCAGATTGCAAGAAATTCGTGAGTACAGCCATGTCGTGGGTTAATCCAGAAACAGTCAACTGCTTACTCGCGCAAACCGTATCAAGGAACACGCACCCTTGCAACAGGTCAATAAAATCGTCGGCATCATAGCCATGTTTAACCGCAAGAGCATGATAACGCAACACGGCTTGCGGACGAATCGAACGAAAATCTGTGATCGGATCGAGATGGTGAGCAATGAGTGTTTCAAGAAGGTCGACGTTGCGTAAAGCGAGACGATGACGTTTAGAAACCCGCTCAAGCAGCTCACGATACGTACGCGCATGAATCAGTTTGTCATGATTCGCGTAGTGAGCGTCAATGCTGTTCATGAGATAAAATTCCTTCTGAATTTGTGTAGTTGACTGTCCTTTCCGCTCACCAGCAAATATCTCGTACAGCTCCAAATACCGCGATCGAAATTTCGCCCGCTCAGAAATACCGATATCATGACGATGGGCAAAATGACTTTCCAAAAACCCAAGGGAGCGTCCACGCGACCCTTCTGGTGCGTCAAAATAAACCGTTGTCCATTTTGCGGCGTCATGCACAAGAACAAAAACTTCAAATAACGCGCTATTTTCTTTGATCGTCTCTTCAATCTCTTTCACTTCTCCTTCAAACCCTTTTAACCGAGCGAGTTCTTCGATCTGAGTCAAATGCAACTGATCATTCACAACCGCATACAAAACCCGCAACATCAATCGCAAATGATCTCGAAGAAACGGACCTTCTGCATGATGCGTTGGTGTCTGTGGCGTCCCGAGCGATTCAAAAATCAACGGTTCCTGATCCGCTTCTGTTCGAAGAATCTGATCTGACTGATCGGGACCATATTCCACACGTTCGACCACATCAACCAAAAATTCTGTTTCTAATTTTGCCTGTCCAACTTGTCTCCTCCACATACTAAGAACATTATACACCTAATCTTGATTGAATGATCTGGTCCGTTTGACTCGTGACGTTTGCGATCGATTGCGTCCCATCAATAATCGAATGCGCATTTTCTCGATATGGCATGACGAAAGCTCGCGCGGAAGGTAATGCGACACGACGGTGATACTCAACGTCATAGTTTGGTTGTCGCTCAAGCCGGCGCGCAAGGGCAACTTCCTCTGATACGTCAAGCCACAGACGTAAGTCAAACAACGATCGGATATCTTCGCGAGAAAAAACCATTAACCCTTCGACGAATAACACAGGTGATGGCTTATACAATACATCTCCCACGCGACGATTCTCTGCGCGATTGTAGATAGGAACAAGAATATCGTTTCCTGCTTTCAGTTCACAAAGTGCGTCGTAAACCAAATCAAGATGCAAACTTTCCGGTAAGTCCCAATGTGGTCGACCATCGAGCTTCGGGCAATCTGCTTCGTCTTTATAATAATTATCAAACCGAAATCGCTTCACTCCTCCTTGTCGCTCAAGGTGTTCCGCCAACGTCGATTTTCCCGCGCCAGAATGCCCTGCAAGTCCAATAAGAAATGGGGTCATACTTTTTTCTTCACCGCGACGTACACCACCGCTCCCATTTCATGTACATTCATTGATCCTCGCGATATTTCCACTAATGGGTGGTGGGAAAGCAACTGTTCGACGGTGCGTCTTAATGTTCCTGTTCCTTTTCCGTGAATAATTCGAACAACAGTATGTTCTTGGTTGTATGATTCTGCTAAAAATCGCTCCACTTCCATCTGTGCGTCTACAGAGTCCCGGCCATGCAAATCCACCTCCGGACACCCGCCCATTTCCGCCAAAGAAATCGCAAACTCCGCATCTGGATTGTGACGTCGTTCGATCATAGAAATTTTCTCATATCACTTTTTCTTCCAAGCCCCAATAAAACTCCACCAGCTTATAAAGAAAAAAAGAAAAAGAAAGTCTAAAGAATAAAATTACGCCCTCACCGAGAACCGACACCCGTCACTAGAACCACAGTCACCAGACCTGTACCCGTCCACACGCACCAGGTGATCAACCGCGTACCAGTACACATCCGGGACGAAGTCGGAGGATGGAAAATACGCTCCAGTAAGAAATGCGACTGAGTCTATGTTGTTTTGGTAGTTATCAAGTGGTAGTCCTGTTTCTTCAAGTTGAGTCATAAACATGGTCATCCATTCCTCTAGGGTTTGACCATGTTCGTTTGGTGGTGTTTGTGCAAGGTATTCTGTCGGTTCTTTGTCGGCTTCTATTTCTTTTCGAGGATATTTCTTTCCGTCTTGGTTTCCATTCCCGGCTCGAGGGATCGTTCTGAATCCTTTGTTGTTTGGATTGGTTTGGAGAAGGAGAATTCTGTAACCATCTCCGATGATCTCCTGTTTTGTTTTTCCTTGGTGGTTTGTTATGTCGAATTGTTTTGGATCGTAGACAATGGTTCCGTTTATATCTGCGTCTTGGTAGTCATCCAATGCCCAAAGAGGGTTCCATGCTGGCTCGTCAGAGGTGTCCTCCATGTTTGGATCTGTGCGAGCGAAAGATGGGTTGGTTTTCTTATATGCTTTAAGGTAGGATCTGAACTTTTCGAGCATGACTGATAGTGGCATGCCAAACGGGACAAGGACGAGTTTTGTGAATCCTTGGTCGGCTTTGGTTTCGAGGATGTCTTTCTTCTCATTTAGTCGTTTGCTGATCTGTTCAAACGTTGGGATGGGGTAGTGTTTATTATCGATTCCTTTGAGAAACAGTGTTCCGTCTTCTGCTTTCTCTAAGAGATTTGTTTTTTCAAGGATGGCGAGTTGGGATGTGTATTGTTCTCTTAGATCTGGAAGAAACTCGACTCCCCACTCTTTGTCTTCTTTTGGAATCTTGTTCTCTTTTATCGCGTATTCATGACGCTGACCGAGTAGTAAAAACCTTTTTAACACAGGAGTTGGAATATCTTCACGTGTC
>CAYYFM010000030.1:0-8114 GCA_964471375.1 uncultured Gammaproteobacteria bacterium | reverse complement strand
TGTACAGTTTGGATTTGTGACAATCATTCCTGTCGTAGATCCTGAGCCTGTCGAAGGGCCGTAGCTTTGTGTTTTGACGAGCTCAAGATGCTCTGGGTTTACGTCTGGAACAAGAAGCGGAACATCTGCGTCCATCCGATGGTTTTTTGAATTTGAGATAACGACATATCCTGCAGTTGCAAAACTCGTTTCGATTTCGCCAGCAACGGACGCATCGAGTCCAGAAAATACCATGCGACATGGAAGGGTAGGAACGCAGTCAGAAACAACCATGTCTGCAATTTTCGGATCAAGTTGTGCGCCAGAAAACCATCCAGCCGCGTCACGGTATTTTTTTCCGGCAGATCGTTCGCTTGCGGCAAGCGCCGTGATTTCAAACCAAGGATGGTTTTGCAAAAGCTCAACGAACTTTTGTCCGACCGATCCAGTCGCTCCAAGGATTCCAACAGGGATTTTTGTCATATAAGTGAGAGGATATCAGAAAGAACACCCGCAGCCGTGACTTCAGCGCCGGCACCCGGACCTTTAATGACGAGTGGACGAGTCGCGTAGCGTTTGGTTGTGAAGGAGAATACATTATCTGCGCCGGAGAGGGAATAGCATGGATGGTCTGGTCCGACCGCTTGAAGGGAAACAGATGCTCGACCCTCTTCGAGTTTTGCAATGTAGCGTAGGACGTTTCCGTCTCGCGTTGCAGACTGAATACGCGTCGTCATCTCTTCATCTGTAAATCCACATTCTGGCAGAATCGCCTCGACGTAGACTTCAGGAACTTCCATCTTCAATCCCATGGAACGTGCGAGGATCACAAGTTTTCGTGCAACGTCCATTCCAGACAAATCATCGCGCGGATCTGGTTCTGTATATCCTTTCGCTTTTGCATCCAAGACCAGTTCAGAAAATTTCATTCCATCCTGAAACGTGTTGAATAAATAACTCATTGTTCCAGAAAGAATTCCTTCAATGCGAATGATCCGATCGCCTGTCTGAACGAGATCTCGAACAGTTCGAATTGTTGGAAGTCCAGCTCCAACGGTCGTTTCATGGAGACAGTGAGTTTGTGTTTCTGCTTCACGAATTTTATCAAACAACGCTTGTGGTCCTGCGAGTCCTTTTTTGTTGGATGTCACAACAGAAATTCCAGATCGTAAAAGTTCACTATAATATGTTGGAATAACATCCGATGCGGTGCAATCTACAACAACGGTTTTTCCGAAACGCATCTGGGCAATTGTTTCGATAAACCCAATCGTGTCTGCAGAAACTCCATTCGAGCCTAACTGTTCTATCGCGGTTGTTGGATCGAGTCCGTCCGTTTGAAAAATCATCTGGCGAGAATTCATGATTCCCCGTACAACAAATCGATCATTTCCCATTATAGGCGGAGTCCCTTGACCCCGCATTAGCTTTAACAGCGTCGATCCCACAAGTCCAGTTCCGATAAGGAATACAGACAAACGATGAGGTTCAAAAAATGCTGCATGTAAAACGGTAAGCGATTTTGTTACATCTTTCGAATCGACAACAATCGAAATATTGCGTTCACTTGATCCTTGTGCAACCGCAATCACATTTATTTGTGCCTCGGCAAGTGCATCAAACGCGCGCGCTCCGATTCCGGGAGTTTGACGCATGTGTTCTCCGACAACTGCAACAATTGCACGATCAGGTTCAACAATGAGCGACGCAATTTGACCACTGCTCACCTCTGGCGCAAGTTCTTTTTCGAGCGCTTGAGATGCATGAGCTTCGTCCTCCGGCTTCACGGCAAAACAAATCGAATGTTCCGACGATGCTTGTGTGATAAGAATGACATTCACATCCGCCTTCGCCAGACATCCAAACACTCGTCCGGCAATTCCTGGGACACCGACCATTCCTGGTCCTTCTACACGAAAAAGAACGATGTGATCAATGGATGAAATCCCTTTGATTGGAAATTTTCCATTCGACTCATGTATGATGAGTGTTCCTGCATCATCGGGAGCGAAGGTGTTTTTGATGCGAAGAGGAATATGCGCATTCATGGCAGGAATCATCGTCGGCGGATGAATTACTTTTGCTCCGAAATGCGAAAGTTCCATCGCTTCCTCATAACTCATGCGATCAAGGACAAAGGCTGTCTTTACCTTGCGAGGATCTGCGGTCATGACTCCGCTCACATCTGTCCAAATCTCAACTTCTTCAGCTCCTAAAGCCGCCCCAAGTATGGATGCGGTATAATCCGATCCTCCTCGTCCAAGTGTCGTCGTTTCTCCAGATGCCGTTGACCCAATAAACCCAGTCACGACCGCAATCGGAACAACCCGTGCTGGCTCCAAACCCCATTCCGGCTCTAAGAGCCGGAATGGGAATCGTTCGGTGATGAGTTTGTTTGAGAGAAGGAAGTCTACGCGTGCGGAACCGAAATGTGTGTCGGTTTTTATGATCTCTCGTGCGTCGACGAATTCTGCTTGTTTTCCGCGTTTGGTGAGCGCGGTGGCTACAAGGAGACAGGATAATCGTTCGCCGAAACTTGTAATGAGGTCGAGGGTGCGAGGGGTGCATTCACGGATAAAAAATATGCCACGCAGAATATCACCAAGCTCCCCAAACCGCGTATGCAGTTCGGTTTGTATGTCGAGGTGTGCTCCAAGGAGTCCATGCGCGATTTCTTCATGGCGTGTTTTTACATTTTGCAACGAGGCGAGATAGGTAGAATCTCCGCTTGCCGCAGCTTTCGCCATGGCGATGAGATTATCGGTCACGCTAGAAACAGCCGAGCAGACAACAATGACAGGTCCTCGTGACGTAGCAGCAGTTTCAACGATATCACAAACATTCACAATGCGTTCTGCGCTCCCAACCGAACTTCCGCCAAATTTTAGTATCCTCATATAACGTCTGTGGATATGTTAAAATGCTGAGTTTCACGATATAATTATCACAATCACGCCACCTTGACCATTCCGTGTGATTTCATTAGAATAACGACACAAATTACGGGCGTGTAGCTCAGATGGTTAGAGCGCGACACTGATAATGTCGAGGTCCCAAGTTCGACTCTTGGCACGCCCACCATTCGACTACATTTGTGCTTTCACAAATGTAGTCGAATGCCATGAGTTTTTATCGAATGGCTCTGCCTAGTAGTAGGTAACCGCTCATGGTCTTCGACCACCGATATGAATACGCCTGGGTAGCTCAGTGGTAGAGCAGTGGACTGAAAATCCACGTGTCGTCAGTTCAATTCTGACCCTAGGCACCAAAACAGTCCGAATGGTTCGGACTGTTTTAAATTTCAGGAATCTGCTATTCTTTTGAAGTATGAAAATCATCAATCCCATCTTTATTTTCTCGCTCTTTTTTACTCCAGCATTTGCTCACGCCGAAGCTCCGTCCGATCTGTATGCAGACGCAGTCTATGCTGTCTCGTCTGCGACTGTCTATCAGCCTGCTAACAGTCTTGGGGCACCAGATGGGGCGTATGCAGACTTTTTTGATGAGTTGGCGTATATCACTCTCGATATGGGAGAAGATGAAGAAGGGACGGGAGATCTGACACTCACATATGTGATCCAGGAAGTTGGCGCGTCCTATAAGGCAGAATTTATTGATGAGGAATTGAACGTATTGCAAACGTCAACGGGAACGTTTGCGACATACTCGACAGAGACGTCGATTGTTTATACTTCAGAGGAAGAATATCGATATGTAAAAATTACCTGTATCGAAGATGAATTGTGGCGTCTTGATGGAGTGACAGCGGCGAGTGTTGAAATAGAAGAGGAAGAGGAGGAAGAAGAAGAAGAAGATATGGAAGTTGAAGAGGATACAGAAGAGGAAATTGAAATTGAAGAAGAATCGTCTGCTCGAGGTATGCTCGTTAAGCTTGTTGATGATGGAGATGCAACCACGACGGTAGATGCGGCGGTGTATGTGATTGGAGAAGATGGAATGCGACATGCGTTTTCGTCCAAAGCCGTTTATAACAGTTGGTTTGAGGATTTTGAGGATGTTGCGTATATCGATCCTGTGAACTTGGCGAGTTATCAGCTCGGAGATAATGTCACGGTTCGCCCTGGGACATATCTTGTGAAGATCACGACCGATCCAAAGGTTTATGCAGTAGAACCAGACGGAGTGTTGCGTTGGGTTGCAAGCGAAGAGATCGCGATTGCGTTGTATGGATCCGATTGGGCAACGCGTGTGATCGATGTGTCAGATATTTTTTGGAATAACTATACGGTTGGAGATGCCATCACTAGCGCGACTCCAACGAATGGTTCGATTGGGGTGAACTCCTCGACTGGAGAAGTGCTTTATATGTCCGAGGATGAATACTTCTCGCTTGGATCTGGGATAGGCGAGTTTATGCGGTTTAATGATGACTACTATATCTCGCTTGCAGAATCCACGTTGTCTTCGTATGTAGACGGTGGGGAACTTGGAGAAGATTCGGAAATTGCCTATCCGTTTTAAACAAAAATACTTCGACACATATCGAAGTACTGTTGGTCGGGCCGGCGGGGCTCGAACCCACGGCCTCCTGGTCCCAAACCAGGCGCGCTACCAACTGCGCCACGGCCCGAACAAAGGGATAGATGAGAATGGGAGAATAGTAGCAAAATGGAAAAATATTGTAAATAGTCCTGTCTATGGCAAAAATGACCTTGTTTGGCAGAGAGTCAAGAAAAATAGCAGCGTTTCCACAGGAGGTTCCTCATGCGGTGTCAATTCCTCTTGTTGAGAGTGGTCAAGTCACTCCTCTGAACTCCATGCAACAAGATGCACAGCAGGTGTTTGATTTAGCGATAGCAGATCGTCGGGGGAAGTTACGGTTGGAGGAGGCAAGGTATCAAAATAAAATCATTAGAGCTGTTTTGAATAGAACGATTTCTAATCTTCCACAATACAAAAGGGATTTTAAAGATGAAATAAATTTAATTCTCAAAGAGAAACCACATCTTCCCGTCATGATTGGAGGTAAACATATTTCCTTGTACATAGATGGTCTTTTTCTGGGAATAGAATCCGTGGTGAATGTGGTTGGGACCTATCAGCATCAGGCACGAAAAGCGAAGATTGTGCGTGACATTGGGATGAACGATGTCATTGATGCCGCGCATGAAATTGATCTTGTTGTGGTTGATTCGGTTGGAGGAGCGGCCACCAAACAAATTTCTTGTGTGCACCTTGTGCAAGTAAAGTCATCCCCAATGAGTCTTACCGACGTTGTCCGAACGCGTCAGGCACATCAAATGTTTACAGATACCTTACTTGCCGCTGCAGAGTTTCAAGAAATTGAGCAACTGAAACGAGCAATCTATCATGTGGATTCCTTGGATTTTCTTGAAGAAGAAATGAAAAAACTTGGAGATATACGTTCAAGCGCAAAATTGATCACAGATCTTTTCGAGCCGTTTGTAGAAAACATGTATGTAGAAATGATTCAGGGAAAAAAAGGGAATCCTTTGTTGATTCAAGATCACCAGATTGAAACATTTGTTCGTGACTTAAAAATTCCTTCCATTTTTTTACATATTTTTTTCCGACTCCCTGCTTCTCGAGCTGTTATCTTACCAGTGATAGGTCGTGAACCAAAATTTACTAACCTCGAACGAGACACGATCGTTGCGCAACTGTTGACGCGTTTTCAGCAATGGTCAAATCAGCAAAATGTGACACCAAGAGATTTACTAAATCTCTACCCAACGTGGTTCAATACACACACCTTATTAGAAATTCCTGAAATTATCTCTGTTATTGAAGACCGTTCTGGTACTCAACCAAAGGTTATGGTTATTCCATCGGGATTATATCGTGGATTGTCTGCCGCATAAACTAGCTTAGCTGGCTTGACAGATTGTAAATTTTTTGCAAGTATGAATGTACAAACAGGACAATCCCAAATGGGAACACAAACAGCAGCCGTCATGGCAGCGATGGGAGCCACTCCTGTCGATCCAGCAGCTTCTTTCGGTACAAACTCACTCGTGGTTCAGACACTGGAGATCATGGATCGTGTCCAGCAGTCTGATGCCGGCCAAGCTCTTCTTGATCGCCTCTCGGCGAAGGAAATTTCGAAAGATGAGTACAACGTCCTTTTTGGAGATCTGCTCATCGTAGCACAGACACATGGCAGCGTTTAAAGCGCTGTCTTTTTAATAAAAAACTCCCAGCCTAAGGCATGGGAGCTAAGAGGCGACCCGCCTTGGTGCGGCGGTCGGGTCTTCCAATGATCGGAAGATGGGGTTTGATGGCGTTTTTTGTACGGCGCAATATTTCGTCGTTCACGAGTCGTGCGAACGGCTGATTGAATGGAAGTCCACGCAATGTTAACGTATCTTTTTTGACCCCGATGCAGATCGTTGTCGCAGGACCACCGAGAACTTCTGCAACATTGAGGGCAAGCATTGGAGTTGTATTCAGATTGATCACAGGAAGGTTTCGACGTATGAGGGCATTTTGCATGACGCACGCTGCGTACAGTGTTGCAATGGCTTCGTACGGATATCCTTCCACCTGACGACGCACTTCACACAAATCATCGTTTCCAATGAGAGTGAGTTGCGCAAGAAGTCGTCGAATAGGGCGGTCAGAAACCATCGATGAGAAACGCACAGAACCTTGTTGTTCTGAAGTGTTTACACGAAGCTCACCTTCTTCAAGCCCAAGCAACTCACCAAGCTCAGCGATCGCATCAATATATTTGTCGATGACAAGGTGTGTTGGGTCGGTGGATCCACGGACGTACAATGGTCGCCCTTCTTCCTTGGTACAGACAAGGCTGAGGGTAAATCTGGCAGGAAAAGACGGGGATTTTGGAGACATGAACAGCTCCGGAGGGGCGTGGAGATCTTATATCTATTTTTTCTGGAATACAATGGCCTATACGAATAGATCTGTAAGGTCCAACATTTATGGTATACTGTTTTTAATTACTACTAACGAACTCGTTTATTTAATATGCCAAAATCAAAGTTACATAAATCAGAAGTCGGTGCACCACCCTTTGAAGTTAAAGAGCCAAAGGCTGTATTAGATCTTGAGATGAGTCTTGATGATCTTCTTGCTTCTGGAGAGCAGATTTTGATAGCGGAAGTTCAAAACGCTCAACTTGCCGCGATGACAAAGGCGGAAGTGGATGCGATGATTCGGCGTCAGCACGAGGCGATTATTGTGGTTATAGAGGCGGAGGGCATGCTTGAGAAGGAACTAAAACATATCGAGGATGAGAATCCATTCATGAATGGGAGCGTTGGGGAAAATGATCTCGACCGGTTGCACACAGAAGGGGTTATTTCTGAAAAACTTTCTGGTCAACTAAAAGGTATTTTTAAGATGCTCAATGATCTTGCGAAGGTAGAAAATCCTTCAAGTGCCGCGTTGGCCCATCATCAGAAAGTGGTCTTAACCCTTCAAGGAATTACACAACAGATTGAACAGGTTATTTCTGTAAAGCAGGGAGAAATTCGCGCCCGACGTGACCTTTTAAAAGATGAAGCACTGGCCGCATCCAAAGATAAGAACGAAAAGATGCAAGCCATTGTGGAGGAAGTCATGGCAAATCCACGTGTGATTGATCGTTTGCGTGAAATGACTGAGGAACGATCTCTTTTGGAAGCAAAGGCTGAGGCAGAACAAACAGAGATTATTTTGAAAGAAGCAGGAATGGCAATTCAGTCGTTGAGTGCACGACACAGGAATGCGTTTGACCGTCTGAGAGCCGTGACAAAAAATTTGGACATTGCGTACGATCTCGCGAGTGCACAATTAAGCAAGGATGATCCAAAGTCTGTAAAAGCTTTTAGTGATACCCGGCGCGTGTTGAAAGTGGCCATTTTAGAGAAGGAAGGGGACGAACAAATAAAAAATCCGAGCGAGGTTGTTCCTTGGGAAAATAAAACGTCTGTTGACTATCGAGAGGCGATCGATTTTTTGAAATCAAAATTAACGATTGATACTCTGCGCCAACAGACTGATATTGGCAATGCAAAAGCACAAAAACTCGTTGAATTGCGCTCGGTACTCGTCGTTGAAAATGAGTTGTTACGTACGTTGTTCGGACCAAAATGGTCGTTTGACAATAAAACGAAAGAAAGATACCCAGGTCCATTTTGGAATTTGTTTGA
>CAYYFM010000029.1:0-4316 GCA_964471375.1 uncultured Gammaproteobacteria bacterium | reverse complement strand
ACCTTTGATCTAGGAAAAGATGGTCGGGCATGGGTTCTACTCGTCGCTGGTCATCTGTCTTCCTTGCGCACTGATTCAACGGCGCGCGCATTCATCTATCCATTCAACAAAAAGGAGTCGTGATGCCTCTTTCGATTCAAGATGTGGCTGCGATTGCGGATGACACCTTTCGTCACAAGAAAGATGGAACCGCTCTCGTGGTTCGAGTGCAAGAAGATGCGGTTACCGCTCTGACCCATGTGGCGTCGAGCTCAACCGCATTGAGTATTGGCCAGCGTGCAAAAGCACTGGACAACATCATCGGGATCATCGGAGATGACAGCAAGGCTCAGGTGATGATCGAAGAACATGTTCCTGAAGCCGTGCAGGTTGAAATTTTGTCGAAGTGGGGAGATCGGCCCAGTGCACTTGCACAGGTTGCGAGTCCGACCGTTCTTGCAAACTCATTTCATGAACTTCTCAGCTACGACCCAACTGACGGTGACGGAAAGTCGGCTGCAGTTGCAGCGATTCGCTCGCTCGCTCTTTCCAATCACGATCGTGCAGATTGGGACGAGGTTCTTGATCAGTTGGTGGATGAGTACACGATTCGTGATCTGCTCATCGCCGCCGTTTCGATCGAAGTAGATCCAACCAATGATGACGGATTGCGTCCGCTTGATGCGTGGGTCAACGTTGGTCTTGATCCGGACGAATCCGAAGCAAGACTTCGTGAGCTGGATGAGGATCTGCTCGATGGTTTGACGGGAAGCAGTCTGTTGCGCGCACGACTCAACATGTCGAAGACGCGTGATGCAGTTGGCCTTCCATCCGAAGCCGAGGGCGATGCCGAGGACGTTTGATTCGTCTCCCGCTTGTGCGGTTCATCCCGTGGGGTGGACCGCATTTTTTCTTCTCGTGTGCTACTCTCATCACACGAGGGTTTTCCTCACCACTTGTCATTTTTTCGAGTGGTGATTGAACCTTTTACCTGTGAGGACAGCATGCAAACGTACGAGCTTGCGCGTGTTCCACGCGCTATTTCAGTACCGCGTCATCTTTCCCCACTCGGGCAGATGATGGCAATTTTGGAGCAGGTAGGAAATTCTGATGAGCTCAGTGTGATTGGACAGGTACGAACCTGTTTCGGTCTTGTGCACTGGAATCAGACATCGATTCGCCATCTGCTCGCGGATGCAACCCCGCTCGTCTTGGATGCCATTGCGAAGCGGTTTGACCAGCGGATGCAGACACCAACGGAAGCAATCACTCTTGCACGTGCCGTGGATGCTCGATTGAACTTTGGTCTGCTTCTCTTGCATGGTTCACCAGAGGAAGCGGCAAAAGCATTCGAAACACAGGTGCTTGCGGTGCTTAATCGCGCCGTTCTACTTGGATACCGTCCCGGAATGACGCTGACCGATCTCGCATGGCAAGCGCTTTCGCGAAATGCGACCGGTGTGGCCGTGGGAGAAATTGGAAAGCAGTCGGTTTCCAATCAACCGGAGAATCTCGCATCATTCTGGCGTCGGCCTGCGTATCTGTTCCTCGCGGCGTGTATGAAACGCGGTCGGGAGAAAACAGAAACGTTGCGTGCCCAGATGAATCGTCTGGAACAGCAAAATGGTGGGGTGGTACGAGATGCAAAAGTACTTCCTGCTCGTCAATCGATCCAGAATGGTGTTTCATGGTTGGAAGGTGATCCAGACGCTCACTTCACATGTGAACACGCCATGGAACTTGAGGACAAACTGACGAGTTACGAAGCCGCGCTTACGGTTGGTCGCAGTGTCCTTCGAGCCGAGCTCCCCTTGCGTGGCGCAGATCTCTACGTTGGAGAAGAAGGCCTGTTCATCGGGTGGGTGTACACAGCGATTCTCAAAGCTGGACTTGGAACTGTTGCATCACGTGATGTCCTTTCTCCTGAGCAAGCTGTGGAAGCTCAACAGAAACTTCGTGAGACAAATACAGAGACGATTTGTGATGAAATTCTTTCTGTTGTTCGCTCACGATGCCAGAGAATTGAATCGTCTGTTCTTTTGGAAGCAGAGAAATACATTCGATCGCTGGCTGAAGAGCATATTCGTGACCTCTGTCGGAGTGCTCACGCCCCCATGCTCAGCACGCACTTTATCGATCCATATCTTTCGAGTGGATTCGCCAAGGACTTCACCCATGAGTCTGCACTTGAATACTTGCATGCACAAACCAATGATTTGGGAGAAGAAGTGGGTTTGAATTTAGAGCTGCTGCCAGCAATCGAAAACGGGATCGAATGGAAACGGTTCGACTCTGAAGAGATCCAGATGATGTTGGACCTGCATGAGATTCCAGATGACATGCTGTTGCGTCATCTGAGTGAGCTTCAGAAACCTGCTCGTACGTTCGTGGTTGAGTGGTTTTTGAGAAACGTACCCAACCTCGTGAACGATTTTCTCGATAGTGGACGTCTTTCGTGGAAACGGTCTGTGGGTGAGCAATACTTTAAAGTGTTGCGTCAACCATATCTCGAACGCGCAGTACGAGATTTGCTGAAGAGCGAGTCGAAGATTGACGATCGTCTCGCAGAACTTGTCGAGATGATGACGCGATTGCCAGATGAAGCTCTGTGCGATCTGTGGAATGACAAATCGCTCTACGCTTCTCTCTCAATTGTTGTGTACCTCTTCTTGTTCGAATCCAGAGGACTGGAAGTAGAACCAAAGCACGCACAACAGTTGAAGGATCAACTCGGGAATGTGTTTGATCGATACGCCATGGAATCGTACGTGAAGGTTCGTGCGGAACTGTACGCAGATCGTGACGAGGAAGATGACGTCCTTCTTCCTCCTTGGGAGGAGACGGCAACATCGCGTACTTCATGGGAGTGCGTGAGAAAACTGAAAATCGCGTTTGGATCGCGTCTCTCAGATTTGATCTCTCGTCAGACCGAACTGGAGTGCTACCGGCAATCGGTGGCTCATGAGAGAAAGAAAGACGCGCTGACTGCAAAATTTCTTGCAGACCGCACGGTCTACTACACGCCAAAGTAACTTCCCTTCTCCGCAGTCTCTGATTGCGGATTTTTTTATCAAAAAAGACCTCCGACGTATGTCGGAGGTCTTAATTGCTACTTAATTTTGATCGCGTTCAATCTTGCCATCATGCGAGATTTGAGACGAGCGACCGTATTTTTTTTCATCACACCTTTGGAAACAGACTTGTCGAATTTTTGTCCGAGCGAGCGAGCGATTTCGACAGCCTTCTCTGCTTCTTTCGAACTGATAAGTTTACGAAACTTTACGCGCAAGGATTTAATTTCGTCCTTCACGGCTTTGTTGCGAGCCAAACGTTTGACAGACTGTCGTAGCGCTTTTTTCGCGTTTTGTTTAATTGGCATAGGTTCTCGACATTGAGCGTGTCGAATAAAATAGCGTACGGGGATTATGCTCGATTGGGCGAAAAAGGTCAAGGTCATGTATACTTTCCGTGCTATGAACATTATGTATAAGCGTTCTTTGGATGAACGAGTGAATTGGCTCAAATCGATTCCGTTTTTTCTCATGCATCTCGCGCCATTGCTTGCGATTGTGACAGGGATACGTCTCGCGGACATTATTTTGTGTATCGTCCTGTACGTTGTTCGCATGTTCTTTATTACCGCAGGTTACCATCGGTATTTTGCGCATCGCTCTTACAAACTTGGACGCGTGATGCAATTCATCATGGCACTTGGTGGGACGATGTCGGCACAAAAAGGGGTGCTGTGGTGGGCGGGTCATCATCGCGATCATCATTTGTATTCAGACATGCCACAAGATATTCATTCACCACGCCGAGGATTTTGGTGGAGTCATGTCGGATGGTTTTTATGCGACAAGTTTAAACCAACACCAATGGATCGTATTCGAGATTTTGCTTCGTATCCTGAATTACGTTTGCTCGACAAATATCCTCTCGTTCCACCAACGCTTCTCGCCGTCACGATCTTAGTGATTGGAGGATGGAGCGCGCTGCTCATCGGATTTTTTCTTTCGACGGTGCTTCTCTATCACGGAACATTCACCATCAACTCTCTTTCTCATGTGATTGGGAGCCGTCGTTTTGCCACGTCTGACACCAGTCGCAACAATTGGTTTCTTGCGCTCATTACACTTGGAGAAGGCTGGCACAATAATCATCATCACTATCGATCGTCAACACGTCAAGGATTTTATTGGTGGGAAATTGACGCAAGTTATTACATTTTGCGATTGCTTAGTTTTATTCGTCTTGTCAAAGAAACACGTCTCCCACCAAAAGAGGTACTCCTCAGAAATCGTTTACGCGACGGAGCGTTCGATATCGGAATGTTTGAA
>CAYYFM010000028.1:0-6036 GCA_964471375.1 uncultured Gammaproteobacteria bacterium | reverse complement strand
GTGCAAAAAATGAAGACGTATTTTGATTTGTCGTAAAGGGTCTTGAGAACGCTTGCCCAATTTGGATCAATCTGAACTTCGTCAATCAACAGATAGCATGGTTCGCGTTGCCGCTCATAGGCGAGTTCAAGTGCCTGTTCGTAGCCTTCCAATATATCCTTTAGAGAAAAACCGGCGATATTTTTTGCGTCCTCAAGGGAAATATAAAGGATGCGGTTTGCCGGGTGACGTTTGCGCAACTCCTTGTACGTCTGCGCAAGGGCGGTGGTTTTTCCCACTCCCCGCAGACCAGGCATGATCACCCATCGAGTCTCGTCGTAATTCTTTTCAAATGCCTTCATCTGCGCCTCAACCTTTTCGACAATATAACGCATGGGATGCGGAGAGCCAGAAGAATCACGCGTGTAGACTTCAAGGCGTGCTTCAGCACGGGTAAGCTCATTTTCAACGTAATCCTTAGCTTTCTGATTCATATTTGGCTGATTTAGTAAATGTAGTTACTAGTATAGCATACGATACAAGAAGGTCAAGATGTATAGTTATGAGCTAACCCTAGCCAATATTTTATCAGTTTTCTAAATGGACTTTGAGAATAATGACTTAAATACCACCATGATTTACGCCCACACCCTTCCAAAGCATACGGCGGCGTCGAAGGAGAAGAATCCATTGAATCAGATGATTTAGTAAAAGTTTTTATTCACTTTAGACTACAATTTTTCTATGAGTCGAGGTTGGCATTGCCAATATAAAAAAATGTGCTAAGCTTTAGTCGAATTATGAAAGTCTATGTTGATTAACGGACGCACGAAGACGTGGTCTGGTTTCACCCAATCCCTCTCTCCCTGATCAGAGAGGTGCTTTGTCGTAGAACAACAGCCGCCTCTCTGAGAGGTGGTTTTTGTTTTTTTAACCATTGACTACGACAAACTATGATCAATTCGGTTATACGGTCAGAAAAAAAGAAATTTGAACGATATCAAGGGGCAGTTCAATTTCTGGAAGGCTTGTCCAATATCCCTGAAGAAAGAGATTACATGCGGGATAAGGTCGAATCGTCCTTCTACCTTAAGCGCATGAATTATTTCCTTGGACTACTTGGCCATCCAGAAAAGGATCGTAAGTATATCCACGTGACAGGAACCTCGGGCAAAGGAACTGTAACAACAATGCTTCATGAAGTTTTACGCATGTCTGGACAGTGTGTTGGCTCCTTCACGTCTCCGTTTGTTACAACGACGATTGAAAAGATCAGGGTTGACGATTCCTATATTTCTCCCGATGAATTCGCGAATATCGTCGAACAGATGAAACCAAAAATTGATTACGCGTACCTTCATGGGCCGTACGGAAAACCGTCGTATTTTGAGATTTGCCTTGCGATTGCATTTGTTTACTTCAAACAAAAAGAATGTGCATGGGTTGTGTTAGAGGTTGGTGCTGGTGGTCGCTTCGATGCGACGAACGTCATCAAGCGTCCAGCCGTCATGGCCATAACCAACATTGATTATGATCATACAGACTTATTAGGCAAAACCCTTCGAAAGATCGCACATGACAAGGCTGGAATTATTAAGCGTGGCGGCACTTTTTTTACCTGCGAACAAAGACCTCAACTCGTAAAAATATTTAGGGATATTTGCGACATGCAAAGCATACCATTTCACCAAATTCCTCATCAGGTGGGCTATCAAGACTACAACCGATGTCTTGTAACCGCTATAGCAAAAAAGTTGAAGATAAACGAAGCGTACATCGAAAAAGGTATTAAACAAACTCATTTGCAATGCCGTTTTGAGATCATGCAAACCAAACCATTGATAGTGCTTGATGGAGCTCACAACAGAGCAAAAATTAAAAGCACATTGGAGAACTTGACGCGACTACAATACCGTCGGCTTCACCTTATCATTGGTATCTCGGACAACAAGGACAACATTGCAATACTCAAACAAATTATCCCGCTAGCCCACACAATTGTATTTACTCGGTTTCAGATCAAAGACCGAAAATGTGCTCTCCCAAAGGTACTTTGGAAAAAATCCAAGCGGTTTATAAAAAAAGATGCAAAGATACGAATTCTGCTTGACCCCATGCGAGCACTGTCCGAAACATCAAAGAACGCCAAGTACGATGATCTCGTTCTCGTTGCAGGTTCGTTTTTCTTGGCTGGAGAATTAAGAAAGCATTGGGTCTCAGAAGAACAAATCTTACAAATGAGGCGTAGCCATTAGAAATTCTGTGAAGATTACTTTGTAATGGCGATGTCCTTAGATGGCAAGACGACGCGTTGGAGCGAAACGCCAGTTTACCGATGGACTTCTACAGAAGATAAGGCGCATTTTAATTCCGTCAGCAAAAAGTGTGATGTGTTGCTCATGGGGAGGAAGACCTTCCTTGCAGCAAAATCAGTTCTTCTCCAGCTTCCGCAGAGGCTAAACATTATTGTACTTACGTCTAAGCCAAAAAAACTTACTACCACTTTCGGAGCTAAACGATGCCAGTTTGTTCAGCCAATCCGCAGTTTCCTCATCAAGACCCTCGTTAAATTAAATTCAGAAAAAGTTTTGCTTCTTGGTGGAGAAAAGACCAACCAGTACTTCTTTAATGAACGGTTAATCGATGAAGTTTGGGTAACGGTTGAGCCAGTCCTATTCGGAAAAGGGAAAGGGATTACCCTGAATAAAAAGATTGCGATTGATTTGCAGCTGCTTTCAATGAGGAAATTGAATGACAAAGGAACAATACTATTAGAATACGCTGTAAAGCGCACCAATAAAAAGTGATATGCAAGCAGAAAAAACCGAAATCCTTATCCATAATCTAAAAATGACTTGTCATGTTGGAGTGCCTATCGTGGAGCGAAGGAAATCTCAAGTTGTACAGATTGATATTCGCTGTGAGTTGGGTGATCCGAACATGCCCAAGGATCACGTTTCATTTAGTGCTAATTATTCAGAAATCATTGAGCAGGTTCATTTAATGCTTGAGTCGAGCACCTTTGTCCTTCTCGAAACATTAACAGAGGCAGTTGCCGAAATGTGCATGAAAAATAGCCTCGTCGTTCGTGTGACAGTTCGGGCGATCAAGCCGCAGAAGATTCCTTCCTGTGATGCTGTGGGTGTCGAGCGCGTGTTTCGTAGAGACAGTTAATGATCTGACCGTCACTTAGTGACGGTCAGATTTTTTTAGATGTTTATCTTGTGATTCCATTGTTATTTTATAGCGTGATCTAAATGTATTTTGATCATCGTCTGTTTTGACCGTCACTAAGTGACGGTCAGGTCGTTCTCAGCCCACAAGCTCCGTCACAGCTTTGCCACCATGATGCTCGAAGGTGGGTACGACATTTACAGTCATTCAAGAATGATGGGGCACAGCACCGAAGAAGCTATGAAGCGAAGCAATGAGAAATGGCTGTAAACATTGGATGAAAACTCGACAAAGTGAAAAAGTCACGCATCCGATCGATACGACCTATAACGCATTACAGGTCGTGGTGCTCAAATCATTTACCGATCAACGAGCTGCCACGATACGATTCTGCCAAAGTGATTGTAATTGACGCGCAACGAATTAGAGGGTCGCACGAGGCTGGTGTAGCCAAATAACCCACGATCGCCACAGAACTGAGAGCTTTGCCACGTTTCGATACTCTTACCTGACGAATCAAAGAGCGGCATATCTGCCCCTAAAAAGACGGAAGGAAAACGAAGGACAAAAGTCTGTCCACTGAGCTGGTCTGTTACATGAACGGTTGCTGGGTGAAACAATTCTGTCGGAGTACCAATTTCAGAAATATCACCGCAGTCTGATGAAACGATCTGGACTTCCTTCGTCGTTGTATCGAAGTGCATCCACATCAAGAGGATAATCAATCCAGCAATACCTCCAAAGATATATGCTTGTTTTTTCATCATAGACAAGAGTTACTATTTCACTGCCGACATACGATCCACATTCTGCGAGCGTTGTTTTGAGATTACTCCAGTTACACGGACGATGAAATAAAACAAGCCACTGTAAAATGCCCCGGCGACAAATGGTATTACCGTCCAAAATGTTTGGTAAGGCACATAGCCTGTGGTGTTATCGATCCACATTCCCATAAGTGTAAAAAAAGGTACTTCCAACATGAGGCCGATACCAAGTGGCAGAGCAGCGATGCTTTGTTCGAGCGGCGTTTCGTCCCAATGGATAAAGTTCGTTGCAAGTCCAAGAATAGTCACGACGACAAATATCGCCAATGTTATGATTGTAGTTTTCTTCATAGTCTTTGAAGTTTAACACGCTGTGATTACTATTGACAAAGCCTCGCTATCCCCCATAAGTAATTCACTGGATCTGACCGTCACTTAGTGACGGTCAGGTCGTTTGACCTCTTTCCTAAGATCTTTTATAATCGCGGTTGCCAGATAGGAATCGGGCAGATACTCAAGCGGTCAACGAGGAGAGACTGTAAATCTCTTGGCGCAAGCCTTCGAAGGTTCGAATCCTTCTCTGCCCACCACCCCACTTCGCTCCTTTGGAGCTCCGTTGGGGGTGTCCCTAACGAAGCTTTGGAAAAGCGAAGTGGGGACAGGAAAGCCGCCGCTTTAGCTCAGTGGTAGAGCAACACTTTTGTAAAGTGAAGGTCCCCGGTTCGAGCCCGGGAAGCGGCTCCATCCCACTTCGCCCTTTGGGCTACGTTTGGGATGTCTTGACCAATCTAGGCTGATTTGATACTGTTCTGGCATTGAAAAAACTATTATGTCTCAAGATAACATCATTAAACTCGAGTGCACGACCTGTAAAAACGTTGGGTACATGAGTCACAAGAATAAAAAGATGCTGAAGGAGCGTCTGGAGCTTAAGAAGTTTTGCAAGTGGTGCAAAATACATATTCCTCATAAGGAAACAAAGTAAACCGCCGAAAGGCGGTTTTCCGTTATTTGTATTAAAAAACCTCTGCGGATGAGGCAGAGGGAGTGGAGACGCGAACTACTTGGAGTAGTGCGCGATAGCGGCCTTGAGGCCGTCGAGGTCGTGGCTCAGCTCATCTCGGCGCGTGGGACTCGCCACGCGCTTCCAGACGATCACGCCGTCAACGACGAGCAGGAGACCGTTACGTAGAAGATTGCGGAAGTCATGACGTCCGTCCGTGTGCACATCGAGGAGCCTCGCGAGATCGTGACTCGGCGAGAGAACGTTCTTCGCTCCTCCGACTTTCTTCGCATACGTGAGATAGCTGCGAAACGACTCGCCGAAAGATGCTGGTTCACCGGTGAGAACATGGACATGAACTTTCGTACTCGCGATCCTGCCCGTGAGTGCCTGCATGGCAACACGGTACTCGACGAGATCTTGGAACGTGGCGATGACATGGATGCCATCACCCGTAACGACTTCGCTCACATGCATTCCATCCTGTACCGACGCACACCGCTTGAGCGTTGCCGATGGAGGGAAGTTGATGAGCTCGTTGCTCGGGCCAGAGTGTTCGACACGGAGAGAATCCTCACCTTGAACGGCAAGGGGAAGGGGGCGGTAGACAAATGCGTGTGACCTCATGATCGTTGTTTCAGAGTGCGCTCCGAGCGGATCCCGAAAACACGAGGCGGAGTATATCCTGATTGACGAGACGCGTCAATGGGGATATTATTTCGGTGCAAAGTGCACACAGGGGCGTCGTTCAATGGTAGGACGCTGGTCTCCAAAACCAGCAACGTGGGTTCGATTCCCCCCGCCCCTGCCACGAGAAAATCACAGAAGAAAATTCTGTGATTTTTTCGATCGATGATCTGACCGAGGATCAAGCATCATCTCATTCCCGAATCCCGACCTGATCCTACCTCTCCTGCGTTAAAGGTGTATACTTTTGGTATATGAAACAACTTGTTTTTCTTTTCCTCCTCTTTTTTTCATTCCTGTCAATCGCCCCACAGGCTGCAAACGCATTGAGTACGGCTTCCATGCCGCCGATTTATGTGTCGATCGTCACACATAATGAGCAGCCTGATAGTAGTTTCTCGTCGCGGTACCCTGATTTCACTGAGA
>CAYYFM010000027.1:0-7540 GCA_964471375.1 uncultured Gammaproteobacteria bacterium | reverse complement strand
TGCGTTTCTGTCCGTGGAATCCCCGTCACATACCGCGAATCTGGATACACCGCGCCAGAAAAATACGCATCACGATCTGTTATGCCAATCCGTTTCTCCAAATCCAGTGCAAACCGCACATGCGTCCCTTCCATCGCCATACAACAGAGAAAATTTGAAGAATGAAACTCGAAATTCGAAAAAATACCATGGGGGTCTATCCAAAAAGCCAGCCAAAAAAACCAGAAGATTTCTTTTCCTTATCCTTTGGCTCTTCTGGCTCCTCTGGCTCATTTGGCTCCTTCCCTAATGACATCACAAACGCCGCAATCCTCGCATTCTCTCTTACCACCAGCGGTCCAGCATACTCTCCGCTATGCGCGTGTGCACTTCCAAGCGAGGACTCCTTCTGGTCGAGATGCAAATTCAACTGCATTCCCCCATTGCGATCTTCAACATACGCATGATACCGAGGAAACGATGTCCCCTGAATCCGTTTCACATACGACAACTGCGCCTCACGTCCTCGATGCTCGCCGTAGCCAGCCCGACGAAGCAGATTGCGTGCATTGTCCGCAAGCGGACCAGGAATGAAGGTGTTCATAACGCTCAAGATGTCCCTTTTTTATTTTTCTTTTATTTCCGCCAGACAAATCCAGCCGCAATTAAGAAAGCGATCCCGATTATTCGATGTATATTGTGGTAATATAATCCGAACTGTTCATGATTGAAAGGCAACGGAGCTGTATGGTTAATCAGCCAGTAAAGTCCGATTATAACTAAAACGATTACCGCAATTGGTTTTTTCATAAAGAATTTCTGAAGAGAACTCTAAGGACTAATTAACGAATAGTAACGGATAGATAGTAGCATACATGCTCCACAGCGATGCGACAACAATGCACGGCTTCAAATCGGCCATCTTTGCACCAGACACATTCACGATTCCTCGGTGATCTGTTGTAACGTTGTAGGCGTTTTAAACGTCAGAACGTTAGAACGACAAAACCTTATAAATCGTCTTACTGCCATACGCAGGATGGACGCACGAAAGAAATGTTTTGAAGGAAGCCAGCCCCGCCACCGTTCGCTTCGCTCGCCACATCACAGAAAAATACTCTTTGCTCTTTTCATTTTGCCTGCCCCGTAGCTCGCCGAAGGCGATGGTATGGGGCGCGCGCCGGACTTGTGGTGAGTTTATCGAATCCATTTCTTTTTCTCTTAATGAAAAGAGTATTTTTCTGTGGTGTTCTGCCTTGAAAAGCAAGGTGGCGGGACAAGTTTATTTTATCAAATTCCAGTTATCGAGAAAATATCCCCTTTCGTGATTCTTATTACCTAAGTATATTTTTTCATCTCGCAATTTAACACTTAAAGCGTAACCAGTTTTATTATTGACGGCAAAATGAACTGTACCCCAAAAAGCGGACACTTTCGTGTCCACTTTTTGGGGTACAGATCAGAAAGGTTGCTTTGTTAAAGCAATCTCTTGCGGGAAAAAGCATGTCCGGACGGTGTTTTTAAATATCGTTCAAAGTCTTGAGCCTGACTTTTTGTTGCAAACGAGGCAAATTAGATAAGTTTTGATTGAGAAAATCCCCAACGTAGCCCGAAGGGCGAAGTGGGATGGCGGAGAGGGAGAGATTCGAACTCTCGGAACCTTGCGGTTCACACGCTTTCCAAGCGTGCGCACTAGGCCTCTATGCGACCTCTCCTTATCATGACTGGGAGGATTATAACTGTGCCCAGAAAATCTGTCGAGCTTTGTTAGGAATTGCATTTTTCTGAGCGAATTGCTAACCTCCTGTACATCTCAACGGAGATTTCTTGGCAAAAACTCACGGTATTACTCCACTCGTTGGTGCACACTATCCTGAACGAACACCTGACGGGAGAACGATTGCCCGATCTGAACCGCCTGGGGTCGTTGTTCTCCATGAAGATGGGACGGTAACACTGCGGCAGGACGACAAACCTTTTGATCCTGACGTCGAAATACAGACGCCAAAATTGACAGCCTCGTAAACAAAATTTCTCTGGTCGGACATCATCTATCTCCATGAGTCCGATTTTTTTATGCTATAGTCTAAATACTATGATCGAATCAAATATTCCACATCCTGATCAACTCATACAAACGAAACGACATACCGCTAAGTTTGGTGAAAAATCCTACGATGTATATAAACTCATTGCCGCAAGTGAATCGCTTCCTGTCCAAAAATTTAATTTGTCTGATCATTCCGTGCTGGAAGATATTTTGAAAGGCAAATACTGGAATAATGCGGACAGTGAATCGATTGGTCCGAGTGATCTTTTGGAAGCGTTTGAACAAAATGATGGAATGCATCGCCTCACAAAAGCAATCGCCGACGGTGTCGCACAAATTCCGATGAAGGAATTTGTTTTAGAACTACCAGAGGCAGCTGTTGCACTCTAAAGTTGGATTCATGGGTGTGGGGTTGTTTTTTTCTCTACAAATTGCTATTCTTTTGTTCAGCTCAATGGAGTTTTCATGCCAAGAAAACACGGTCTTACTCCACTCGTTGGAGCGCACTATCTAGAACGTACGCCAGACGGGAGGATGGTCGCGCGATCTGAACCGCCTAGTGTGGTTGTTCTGAAAGAGGATGGGACGGTGAGTCTCCGATCGGTTGACATATCGATTCCTGATCGAATCGCTGCGTACCTTGAAGCCAGGAAAAAATGTTGGGAGGCTGACCAAGAAGAGGAAAGCAAAGAAGAGCACGCGATTCGTCACTGGCTGGATTGTCTGGTGATGATCGATGCGGGGAAGGCCGTCGACGCTCTCAACCAGACGACTCTTCTGGACTATGAAGTCACCGCAGTTCGATTCGAATATGCACGTGATGGTGCTGTAACGATTTTCCTCGGCATGCCATACGATCGAACAGAAAAGCGATTCCTTTCGTCGCATGTATTGCGCGATTCCTACATCTGGCTCAACGAGGCAACTAAGCTCATGTGCGCCCACATCCCCTGGTCATCCGAAGTCAACATCGCGTTCGACATCGACGAACAACTTCACCGATTCTAACGCACCGTCCTGGTGTGTTTTTTATTTCAAGACATCCCTCATTCCAATCATCTCCACAATCCGATTTTCTTTTTGATCCTCAAACCCACACACAACAGCAAACGTATCGGTTTCTCGGAACGTTCCGAACAATCGATCCCACCAAGTGATGTCGGCGAAGTTGTAGTGGTGAATGCCTCTTGCGTGATGGATCGAGTGGTGTTCAGGGCGTTGGATGAAATAGCCGAACCAGTGTGGAGTGCGGACGTTCATGTGATAGAAAAATTCTCCGAGAACGGCGAAGACGTTGTACCACGCGGCGGCTTGAATGGATCCGCCGAATATGACGAATATAATAAAACTGATCAGAATTGAGTTCACGACCATTTCGAATGGGTGTTTGTAAAAAGCGGTGAGTGTTTCGATTCGTGTTGGACTGTGATGGATTTGATGAAAAATTTTCCACCAGATAGGTTTATGTCGGAGACGATGCCACCAGTAGAAAACGAATGTACCGATGAACCAGAAAAAGAATCCGTCGAGAATTGGATGAAGAGATGAATTGAATTTGAACACGGACCATTCCTGAAACCATCGGTTCCATGTTGCTCCCGCGATGAAAACGAGGGAAAACTGAAATGCGTTGAGTAGAATGGCGCGAATATACCATCCTGGCGCAATGGGGAGCGTTCGTCCTGGGCGAATATATTCGATGGTGAAAAAAAGAATCGCTGCGAGACAGATGATGGTGAGTTGAATCATACAAAACAAGTATACAACATTTTATCCACACCAAAATACTTGACAGGCAAACACAGTCAGGTACGTTATGAGTATATGCGCTGCACAGTCGCCGGGCCACTTCCCACCGACGCTCGCACGCTGATGCGTCATTTCGGTTATGCCGAACATGTCACAGACGGTATGGGGCTTACGTTTGTTCGAAAAGCTCATGAAGCCGCCTTTCCTCGATTCCATGCGATGGTGCACGAATTGATGGGGGGCGGTTTTGCGATCAACATGCATTTTGATCAGGCAAATCTTGGTGAAGGAAATCACAAGTATGTGTGGGCGTATAAAAATCCGAATCTTGACGAGGAGGCAAAGCGAATTTTAGGAGCGGTTGATAAACTGCGATGGCGATTGTCACGCGGAGAACATGTGTTGTTTCACGAACCTGTTGTCAAGCCAGAAAAGATGGGACTCATCGCCAAGTGGTTTCGAATTATGTAAGGGACCTCTGCAAAAGTCCCATGCGAAGTCTCGTAACTAATAGCCTAGAAAATAATCGATGTGGACTTGAGATGAGGGAATGTTCATTTTTTTTAAAAGCAACTGGTAGGATTTCACCATGGCAGGTGGACCGGATAAATAGTAAAAGCGTTCGAGAAAATCGGGTGTTTCGTTTTTTATTTTTTCCTCCGTGAGATACCCATCACGGTCGGTCGCGACATACAAGCACCGTAGGCCAGATTCAGATGCGCGATCGAACACATCTTGAAACGCAAAGTCACTCGGGGTTTTGCATGCGTAAAAAAGCATCATGTCGCGTTTTTCTTTTTTGTCGAGGACATATTGTGCCATGGAACGAAAAGGCGTGATGCCAATTCCGCCCGCAATAAATGTAAGCTTTTTGTTTGGATCGCGTGGAAGAATGAATTCCCCACCGACATTTGATGCAAACATAACGTCGCCGATTTTCAGATCGGACAGCGCGCGTTTGAAACTGCTCGGCTCGGTTGGCATGCGGATTCCGAGACGGACGGCCGATTCGGAAGGAGAGGAGGCAACGGTAAATGTTCGTCGATTCCCGCGCAGATCTGGCTTGTCATGCGGAAGCGTCCATTCAAAATATTGTCCGGGAGTAAACATCGGTTTTGTTTGAGAGGAAAAAACGAACTCGAATACACCAGGCGCGAGTTCTTTTTTCTCTTCGAGTTTCAGACGATAGAGTCGCTTGAATCCGTCTGCACACGCAAACAAATTTCCGAGAACAAGCAAAAGTTCTGGTGATGCGTACAACGGGCCAAAATGAAACGGGGCGGCGAAAAATAATCCAATGAGTCCAGCTTCTGTCATCTGCCAATATTTAGAAGCAGGAAGCGTAAGTGGTTCCGTCAGCATGATGGTGCCAAAAAAGAGAATCGGCCAGGACAAAAATGCTTCTTGCAACAGATCAAAAGACAACGGGCGACCCATCCACCAAGCAGAGGCAAAAATACTCACGAGTGCTGTCAACACAAACGTTCCAAACAAATAGCCACGTCGTGTTTTGCGTACAACGAACAATCCACCGATCAAAACTACTGGAAGCATCCACGCACTCCCTACCCACCAGCTTGCTCCCCAGCCGACGAGTCCAGCTGCAATCGCTCCGACAGCCGCGGGATTTAGAAGATGACGGTTGTAGACCGTGATGATGTATTTCGACGCCATCGCCGCTATTCCAATGAATATCAAAACTCCGAAGTCAGACACTCGGGTTGCTGGAAACAAGATCAAAAATAAAATAAACGCCGTGATCGCAGACGATTCAGCATTGACGGCGGCTCTCGTCATGCGTGCAAACAAATTATTGGACAGATAACAGGTGAACAACAAACAGAACAACGATCCAATCATGTACAGGGCCGACCCAGCAACCAACCCGAAGGCTGCGAACACGACTCCAACAAAAGACAGGAACGCAAGAACATACAGCACGAGTCGATACATCGTGATGTTGTTCAAAAGACGGTCAATTTTTGTGAGCATATTTTAGAAATCTCTTAAAACAGTTCAAACGCTCCATCTGGTGAAAACTCTACGTGACCATCCGCAAACAGCATCGTATACTCAAAATCATACACGGTTTTGAGTATTTCTGGCGAGGAGAAAAATAGACAGGTCGCCAGAGCATCGGCAATCAGTCCAGAATCTGCGATCACCCAAGTCGCGAGCAGGTGGCGTGGAGAGGTAAGGGTTTCTGGATCAATGATGTGGTGAAACTCCCCCCACGCGCGGCGATTTGTTGCAGATCCACAGACACTTTTATCTGTCACGGTCACGATTCCAATCGCTTCGTCTGTCCGCATCGGATGTTCTAAACCGATCCGTGACGTTCCACGACAGACAATATCTCCGCCTGCATCTACGACAAATGTCGTGAATCCTTCCTCAATCAAAATTTTTCCAACAAAGTCCGCAAGATATCCCTTCCCTGCTGCCCCAAAATCAAGCAAGACGGGAGACTTCAGCGTCAAAATCAGATCGTGAAATTCCATCACCTCTTCCCATCGCGGTGGATGCATCAATTTTTTTGAAACAAGCGAATAGTTTGCATCGTACCCTGCAGAGGAAATCGTTTGACCAATGAGCGGAGTAAACCGTCCGTCTGTCACGCGATACAAACATTCATACACGTCCATCATCGCGCCAGCATTTTTTGGTAGTTGATATTGTCCTGCATGGACAGACATTTCTGTCACGATCGAGTCTGGACGAAATCGAGAATACACGCGATCAAACTGCTCGATACAATCCTTGATCGAACACAAAAGAGCTGACGAAGTTTTTTCGTCGAGCTCTTGATCGATTCTGATCTTCCAATGCGTTCCAATTGCTTCAAACGCAAATGTTGTTTCCATACCATACGTCATTCAACGATCAGCCGTTGATTTGAGTGCGAATATCCGCGAGAGCGTCATTGAACCCTTTTGGAGTAAGTGAGGAACCTGCCACGGTCGTTAATTCCAGATCTGCAATTTTTTTCCCGACCACAAACGAACGATACGCCGCAATGAATTGCATTTGAAACTTTTTGGAAATGGGATTCTGTGTATTGCTATCCACATTCGCTTCGACGATCATTCCGCCAACAACGGTAAGGGTGACGTCAATCGATTCAGGACCACTTGGCGCTGTGTAGTCGCCGATGGCGGAATAGACACCTGCGGTCGGGGCTGGCGTCGAAGTTTCTGTTGTCGCCGAACTGGTTGTTGTTGTGCTTGTTTTCGGAGATGTGGTGGAAGTGCTCGTCGATGCTGTTGCAGATGAAATGGTCTTTGATTCATCCGTCACCGTCAAATCATCTGTTTTCGTTTCAGCAGAAGGAGTTACAACGGCCGTAACAGCCTCGCCATCGGAAGATTTAATTCCTGTGACCGCGAGATCAGGAGACGGTTCAGAATCAGAAGAGGCGGACTGCTTTTGGAGATACGCACCGACTCCTCCTGCAGTAATCACCGCAAGTAAGACAAGAAACTTAGGAAGCCAAGACGGTTTTTGAGAATTGAGATCCATAGAAAAAGTTAATTCTGCGACATCTTACCAAATGTGTTGAAAAAGAAAAAGACGCCGGCCGTGGCGTCAAGAGTCATCGGGCTTTCCCCAACCGAGTTTGGTTCCGATTTGATACGTACCGCTTTGAAATGCGAGCAGTCCGTTACGTTCACGCCTTTCTTCCTCAGAAGTGATTGGTTCACCGCCGACCACAGACGTTGGACGAACAACAGCGTCATTTTGGGCAAGAGGTGAACTCGCAAG
>CAYYFM010000026.1:0-2845 GCA_964471375.1 uncultured Gammaproteobacteria bacterium | reverse complement strand
ATTAAAGGCAGAGCTTGTTAATTTCATAGGACAGGCTTTTATTCCTCTTGATCTTATCACAACTTTCCCTTATACTCACCACGCGAAATGCACAGAACGAGAAAACCGATCGGGGGTCGTCTAACGGCAGGACAGCAGCCTGTGAAGCTGTGAAGAATGGTTCGATTCCATTCCCCCGAACCATAAAACAGAAACCAAAAAACGGTTTCTGTTTTTTTTGATTTCGCTTCATGGTAAACCCTGAAGTGACGCGACGAAGAAGCTTCTACTTCAGGGGAACAACTGATAGACTCTACCTATATGTATTTCACCTATGTTCTCCTGTGTCGTGATGGAAACCACTACATTGGATATACTTCGAACATTGAAGAGCGCTTCGAGCGTCACTCTCACGGCCATGTATTTGCAACGAAAGGAAGAATACTGGAAGACGCGCTTTGAAGCTAATGATGCGAGAATACTATGCGACACAGTCCCTAAACCCTCAAATACTTTCTCATTGCGACGCCGGTCGCGAGCATGTTGATCATGGTCATGACGAGGAACTGGGTGCCGAAAATCCAGTACCAGTTCGTTGAAAAATAGGTGAGAACGCCGCCGGTTTCGCCGTTGAAGAAGAGACTGAATTTTGGATCCATGGTGGCGACACTTGGGAAAACGATCAGGGCGGTGATGGTCACGGCGAGGAGACTGTATAAAATACACTCGATAAGAAAGGGGGCTCGAACGAACGCGTTGGAGGCGCCGACGAGTTTCATGATGCCGATTTCTTCGCGGTGGATGAAAATACCGATTCGGACGGTGTTGAAAACAATGAGGATGGCGATCAAGAGAAATATTCCAGACAAGATGATCCCGAAAAGCTGAATGCGATCGGTTGTTGAGCGAATGCGATCAATAATGCTTTCGTAGCTTGAAAAATCTTTTTCGCGAATGTCATCTCGAAACTTTGGATTGTCGAGTGCATCAAGAATAAACGGGAAATCATCTGCGGAATGTGCTTTAACAACGAGCGTTGCTCCAAACGGATTCCCATCAATCTCTGACAAGGAAGCGAGAATCACTTCATCGGATGCATGTCTCAATTTAAACCGTTCAAGTGCTTCGTCGGAAGTAATCACAGCGACGTCTCGAACCTGTGGTAACCCTCGTAAGTACACCGCCGCATCAGACACCTGTTCAATGGTGGAGTTGGGATAAAAATAAACAGAAACCTCGATACGATCTTCCGCAAAGGTTATTGCTTTTGTCGTCACCTGTTGCAGAACAATGAGAATGTTGATGGTCAACAGCGTAAACACGAGCATGCTGACGGTGATGATTGACAACCAAAAATTCCTCCCAAAATTTTGAAAGGCAAATTTAATAGCTCGAAAGGTAGAAGTGAACATAACTAAAGTTTATATCTTCCTTCTTCAACATCGGAAGTAATCTCCCCATCGTCGAGCGTGATCACGCGCTTTTTTAATGCATTTACGACTTCTCGATTGTGTGTGACAAGAACGACAGTGGTGCCAAACTCGTTGATTTTTTTCAGCAGATCGATAATTTCATGTGTATGAAGAGTGTCCAAGTTCCCCGTCGGTTCATCTGCAACTAAAATTTTGGGTCGATGCACAAGTGAACGAGCAACCACAACACGTTGAGCTTCTCCACCAGACAGTTGACGAGGGTACCGGTCACCTTTATCGCTCAGATTCACAATTTTGAGAACTTGTGGGACAACTTCTCGGATACGTTTCGACGGAGCCCCTGCAACCTCAAGCGCAAACGCAACATTTTCTGAAACGGTTTTTTGTGGAAGCAACTTAAAATCTTGAAACACAACACCAATTTGTCGTCGCAAAAGAGGAACATCGTGCTCGCGAATATTTGTAATATCCCATCCTCCAATCGCAATTTCTCCACTCGTAGGCCGTTCTTCTGCAAACATCATCTTCGCAAGCGTCGACTTCCCTGTTCCACTTTGCCCAACAATCGAAACAAACTCTCCAGGACGAATGTGGAGATTGATGTTGCGTATCCCAACAATGTTTGGAGGATACGTTTTATTGACGTTTTTGAAATGAATCATGAAGAGCGAGGAGCGAGGAGCGTGTAGCGTTTAGGGAGTAGTGTTTAGGGAGTAGTTATCTACACGCTACACGCTACTCGCTACTCGCTACTCGCTACTTACTGTAGCAATCTGACAGACACCTCGATGACTCCTGCGCCAAGACTGGCTAGTTGCTTGAAAGCCACAGAGTCGAGGTCGATCACGCGATCAGGATGAATGGAACGATCAGGGCCGTAGTCATTTACTTTGACGGTGACGGTTTTTGTTGGATCACTCATGCTCGCCACAACGAGATACGTCCCCTTTGGATAGTCTGGTGACGCGGCACAATCACATCCTTTGTACGCATACCAACTTGCTTTTCCAACTTCGGGAATGGTTTCTTCAAAGATGGCGAGACGTGCATACGGCAGATGGATGAGTGCGCGGACAGAGAGATTTTCTGGACTATCTTCGCTTGGTAACTCTTCCCATGCAGATGTCACTCCATTCCAAAATGCAATCCGACGACGCCCATGTAACTTTGCATCTGTGTCTGATTCGTTTTCTGGATAACGAATCTCAAGAAAGAAAAAGTCTGTTCCGTCGTAACTCGTCTTATTCAGTATATCAAAAAGGTAGATGTTCCCAACAAGCGTTTTGTCGGTAGGAAGCGTTGCCTCCATGAGCGAACGATCGAGCGTCTTGATATCAATCTGTGTCGCGACGTTTAGCGTTTCTGGACGGATTCCGAGACGGAACAGGCTGTCGGACGATTCAAGGGTGTACCCTGCTTCGATCGTTGCTGCG
>CAYYFM010000025.1:0-17558 GCA_964471375.1 uncultured Gammaproteobacteria bacterium | reverse complement strand
CCCCTGTCATTGCGAGGAGTCCTCAGATCGCACGCCATGACATGATTTCCGTCATCATTCCATCCTATCAGCACGCAACAACGATTGAAGCGTGTCTTCAATCGATATTTGCGCAAACGCGCCAACCAGACGAAATAATCGTTGTGAACGATGGAAGTACGGACGGGACAGATGCCGTCATCGCACCGTATCAGGATCGTATCACGATTATTCAACAGGAAAATCAAGGAGGAAATTCCGCGCGCAATAATGGATTCGCCGCTTCAAGTGGTGATCTCGTGATTTTTTGTGATGCGGATGTGATCATGCGACAGGACATGCTCGAGAAGATGGAAGACGCACTTCTTGAAAATCCAAACACAGATTTTTCGTATAGCGGTTTTCGATTTGGTTGGAAGTCGTTTCGATCTTTTCCATTTTCGGTAGATCGACTTCGCCAATTTAATTATATTCATACGACATCCTTGATTCGACGAAACGCCTTTCCCGGCTTTGATCTGTCTATTCGTCGGTTTCAGGACTGGGATGTTTGGCTGTCGATGGTCGGACGGGGAAGCGTTGGAGTGTTTATTAACGAACAATTATTTCAAATTACTGACGACTCGTCTCGACCAGGAATTTCCCAGTGGCGTCCATCGTTTCTTTTTAGAATTCCGTGGCATCGACTTCCTTGGAAGCCGAAATCTGTGGAGAAATATGATGCCGCACGTCAAATCATCATTGAAAAACATCACCTATGACCTCCATCATCACCGTTTCGTACAAAACAACAGATTACGTCACCAATATGCTTGTGACGCTTCTTGCGCATTGTTCGAACACTCCCATGGAAGTTTTTGTTGTGATCAATGGAGATGGGACAGATGTGGAACCACTTCGGTTGCGCTTTCCAACGGTAAAATTTATCATCAGTGAAAAAAATCTTGGATTTGCTGGGGGGAATAATTTGGCGATCAAACAGGCGACAGGGGAATATATTCTCCTCGTTAATCCAGACGTTATTTTTACAGACAATGCCGTCCAAGCGATTCAAGACCGCATGGACCGTGACCGTGATGTTGGAATCGGAGGAATTTCTTTAAAAAACCCAGATGGCTCACAACAAGATTGTGTTTGGAAATTTCCAACTCCTGTTGATCAACTACTTTTGATGCTAAAGATTCCACACGCGTTGCCAAACCTGCCACCGATTCGTCAGTATCTGATGAAGAACTTTGATTATTCCCAAACCCAAAATGTCGATCAGGTCATGGGAGCCTTCTTTTGCATCCGTCGTGAAGTTATCAACGCGATTGGCCCGCTCGACGATGGGTTTTTCATGTGGTATGAAGAGGTAGACTTTGCAAAGCGTGCAAAGAATGCTGGATGGATCACGAAGTACTATCATGATGTCAACGTTCGTCACAAAGGCGCGGGATCGTTTCGACGCGTGGGAACACTCAAAAAGCAGGCGATGATACGGAAAAGTCTCCGTCGTTACATGAAAAAACATTTTGGATTCGGCGCGTGGTTTCTTTTTACCTTACTTGATCCACTCTTCGTCATTCTCGGTGGAATCGCTGCGATTTTGAAACCATTTTAACAGGCTGGATGGGATTAAAGTCCCTAGGAAAGCATCATATGCTCGCTCAATTTTTTGGAAAACCATTCCTCATAACCCTCAGTGCGCTTGCAGGAACTTTTCTTCTTGCGATTCTCGTCTTTCCCTATCCTCTCTTCGCGGGAACGGCACTCATCTCGATTTCCCTCGCGACAGGCTTCCTGTCTTACAAACGCCCTGTACTCGGGCTTCTGATTGCGTTTGCGGAATTATTTGCAAATTCTCACGGCCATCTTATTTTTTACGAAATAGATGGATTCGCCATCTCGTTACGCATGACCATTTTTCTTGCCGTCACGCTCGCGTGGTTGGTCTCTGTTCTCACAAAAAGAGTAAAGATATCACTTTCCGATCCACGATTGATTATTTTTATCCCTCTCTTTATCGCAATCGCTATTGGATTTGCTGTCGGCTTTACACAAAACTCTCCTCTTAACGCCTTCAAAGACGGAAATGCCTATCTCTACCTCGCCTATCTTTTTCCGGTCTTAACGACTGACTGGAACACCGTCAACAAACGTCTCCTCCTACAGGTCATGACGGCATCCGCAACATGGGCACTCATCGTCACGCTTGGACTTTTGTATATCTTCACACATTTTCCAGAATGGATGCTATCCGCCGTGTACACCTTTATTCGTGACACACGCACAGGAGAACTCACAAAAATGGCAGGAAATATTTTCCGTATTTTTCTTCAGGCACAACTTTCTCTCGTATTCATGGCCTTCCTCCTTTCTCCCTTTCTCTTTTTGCGAGCACTGACAAAACGTGTGTATTGGCAAATTACTTTGTTGTTTACACTTATTCTTTCCGTCATTCTTATCAGTCTCTCACGAAGTTTCTGGGTTGGAATGATTGCAGGGGATCTCGCGCTCATCACACTCGTTATTTTAAACGGTTGGCCTGGAGCAAAGGTTGTATGGAAATCAATCGGGTCCGTTGCGATTTCCTGTCTTGGTGCTGGGATTTTCCTCGTGAGCATCGTTCTGTTTCCACTTCCATATCGCGTCGGAAGCGTAAGCGATTTAACCGGACTCTTATCCGATCGCACAACCGATACATCCGACGTTGCAATTTCCAGTCGATGGAATTTACTTCCACCGCTCATGGACGAAATCCGTTCAAATCCTATTGTCGGAAGCGGGTTTGGTGAAGAGGTGACGTTTAAAACAGATGATCCTCGCGCCCGCGCGATCAATCCGGATGGAACGTGGACAACCTACTCGCTTGAATGGGGATGGCTTGAGATGTGGCTCAAAATGGGGATTCTTGCCCCAATCGCATTTGTTTCCTTAGCTTTTTCGCTTATCCGTGGACTACTGCCGTATCTGAAAACCGATCAATCTTGGCTCGGCATCGGACTCATTTCCTGCCTCGTGATGCTCTTTGCCACACACGTCTTTTCTCCATACCTCAACCATCCACTCGGTCTCGGATTTCTCCTTTTTGTCATTCCGTTTTTGAAACAAAAAACTCCCGAGCTTGCACAGAGAGTTGGTGTTGGATCGGCCATCCTCACAAGAACAGCTCAGGCAAGTGTGACTCCGTCAATATCAGAGTAGCCGAGTAAAAATGTGGATGCGGTCATTGCTGATTTTCCTTCAAGTTGGAGATTGGTAATTTCAACCGTTCCATCAAGACCATCGACAAATAGTCGGTGGTCTTTTATTTTGACTGTACCGGGTGGCACGTCCGCATGAAAATCTGATTCTTGAACGCCAAGAATTTTGATTCGAAGATTCTGTCCATGACGTTTCCAAACAGACCATGTCCCAGGCCATGGCTGAAAGGCGCGTACGAGCCGTTCAATCTCAACGATCGGACGAACCCAGTTGATGTGGCCGTCTTCGCGATCAAGTAATTTTGTGAGAGTCGCCTTTGTATTGTCTTGCGCGATGGGTATCACGGTACCTTCTAGATAACGTAAAACAGTTTCGACAAGCAAGGGAGCGCCTTGTTGTTGCACTTTTTGCATAAGTGTTTCATATGTTTCGTCTGCATCGATCGAAATCGTCACCTGTGAGAGAAGTGGGCCTGTATCCATCCCTTCGTCAAGCAACATGATCGTGACTCCTGTCTGAGCATCGCCTTCTTTAATTGCCCATGGCATCGGAGACGGTCCTCGATATTTTGGAAGAAGGGAAGGGTGAACATTGATGCAGCCTCGTTTTGGAAGATCGAGTATGAACTTTGGAATAATTTTTCCGTACGCCACAACCACAAAGAGATCCGCATTGACTGCAGACAATTCCAGTTGTGCAGACTCAGACTTGAGTGTTGTGAATTGTAATACAGGGACTGAATGAAGTGTCGCTGTTGTCTTAATCGGAGTTGGTTCGGTGTGATGCCCACGACCAGACGGACGGTCTGGTTGTGAAACCGCCGCAACCACATCAAATGCTTGATCACGCATCAGTGCCTCAAAAAAAGGAATCGAAAATTCAGGCGTTCCAAAAAATACCACGCGCGTTTTACTCATAATACAAGATGATTTGGTGGGCGAGTAAATTTTTCGACGCGATCGATAAAAAGCACGCCATCAAGATGATCGATTTCGTGTTGAAAGACGACGGATTCCAAGCCACTTGCCTCGCATTGAATTTCCTTTCCATTTTCATCAAATGCTTGCACCTTTACGCTTCGATGACGTTTTACCATTCCCCAGACACCTGGAACGGACAAACAGCCCTCCTCAAATAAAAACGTACGGAATGAACGCTTGATTATTTCAGGATTTACGTACGCTTTTGGCCCATGTCCAACGTCAATAATAATCACACGCTCATGTGCCCCAACTTGTGGAGCGGCAATTCCACATCCATTTTCAACAACCATTGTTTTTTGAAGATCGCTGATGAGTTTTTTGATGCGATCAGAACCTAAATCCGCCACAGAAACATTTGTGGAACGGACGCGTAATTCAGGATTTGGTTCGGTGAGCACGATCATAATGAGGGAAAATATATCATTCTATCGCTCGTGTGTCAATGATATAACGATCTTCGAGTGTTGAAAAGAATGCGAGAAGTCGAGTTTCGTCATCTGGAGAAACGGAAAGGATAAGTTTCTTCGCTTCATGAATAGAAACGTTTGGAAATTCTGTCCGAAGGTGGTTCTTGACTCGATCAAAACCATGCGCACGTTCGTGTGGTTCGTCTACACGAACATCGATCGACATCCGTCGGCGAAAGGGGGGAGAGAGATAGGCACGGCGCGTTTGTGCATCGGTCTCTAAAGCGGATCGAATATCAGAAAGACCTGTTCGAAATAACTCACTCACATCTGTTTGAAACAAAACATCTGCCTTGCACGCATGCGCAACTCCACGCCATTCTTCTGCGTCATGCAACGCATTTTCAACCGCACGATAGGATGGATCGTAAAGGGCGAGATCGGCATCAAGATCAACTACAAGACCGACGTTTGGTGGAGTAAATGGATTAAAAATATTTTCAAGATAATGTCGTGTCACGACAAGCACGTCAGACGTATCCGCCGCAACCAGTTCGGATCCTTTCTCGATACAGCTGACGGTTTTATGTGGAAACAAACGCTGAATCACCGTTGTGATCGTGCGGTTTCCAAAACCTTTCGCCTGCAATTTTGTCCCGCGACATTCTGGACAGGTGATCGGGAGAGGTTCGACGCGTCCACATCGATGACAACGCACTGTGTGTTCATAAACCGCATACACTCCACGACATTGCACACACGGGAAACGATGTCCGCAATCCTCACACTGCAATCGTGATGCAATCCCTTTTTTATTATACACACAGATGACACGCCGTCCCTCCTCAAGGCTCTCCGTCATACGAACATGGGTTGTGTGTCCAATACAAGGATGAGGACCGACACGACGTTCCACGGTCATATCCACAACGGTTGTGCGCGGACGAGCTTCTAACCCGATTAAGTTGATTGCATGAAATGCGATCAATTCATCCACCCGCGGACACACATCGAGAAACAGAAGTCGTGTATGAAGAGTCTTTGAAAGAAGACGGGTTATTTCACGCACATCAAACCGAGGGTTATGATCGTTTTGTTTGTGGTTTGGATGACCAGATCGCATCACAAAAATAGCTCCGAGTTGAGCATGTGTCCAAAAGGCGGTCACGCGTGTTCCCAAAAGTAATCTTGGTTCACGACCACGCCACTGAGTCCATGCGTGAAATCGCTCGCCAGAAGACTCTTCTCCTGTTACCACGAGTGGTTGATGTCCTGCCAAACGATCTGCAACGATGCGGACATCGCGCACATTTGGAAATAAAACCATGACCGGTTCTTCGGGGTGATCTCTTAGATATGTTCCCAAAACAGCACAGGCTCGTCGCAAATCAGGAACGGAAATAAATGCTTCACGTCGTTGGGTCAGCAATGAGGCGATAAGACTAATGGAAGGTGCTTCACGAGCCGGAATGGTGAGAGGGAGTGTGCGGTGTGTTGTGGATACGGATGATTTTTTTTTAACAAATCGCGGAAGGGCTGAAAAGAGAATTGAGGAAACCGACTGTGCGGTTTCACGCGCCATTTGTTCATAGCATTGCAATTCCTCGTTTGAAAATTTTTGATCAGGGATAATTGTTGAGACAGATTTGAGAGTGATCCCTCGAGACCCACCATCCTTTATTTTTGCAACAACCCCTCCAAGTTCAAAACCGCGAAAAGGAATACGGACGCCCATTCCACGAGCCAGTGACAGTGATTCTGGAATTTCATAATCAAAAACACCGAACTTCCTCGGCATGCGTTTGACGGGGTACACTTCAGCAATCATAGGCTGCGAATAACAAATGGCTACACATTTTACAAATGCTACATATGGCTACGAATGTTGAAATTCAGCAACAAGATAGCCGACGCCGAAGGGGGATTCGTAGGAGAGGAGTTTTGGGGTGGTGTGGATTCCGTCGAGGAGTCCGAACAGGATGAGGAGGGGAAAATAACCACATTCGGTTGCTTGGATACGCATTGATTCATCGATGGTAAGTAACGTTGAAGCCGTTCCTTGCTTGACGGCGCGGCAAACTTCCTCATCAAACTGTTTTCCTTCTGGATGAAATCCTGCAGGTGCGTCAGACGAAAGAGAATGTGCAAGATCACCAGAGGCGATTATGGCGATTCGTTCCGGACGGTTTTGACACACATCTTGTAGCGCTTTTCCAAAATCAAAATGATCCTTTGGCGATAGTCCACTCCATGAAATCGGAACAATCTTTGTTTGAGGCATGGACTCTGTCAAAAAAACGAGTGGTACGGAGCAACCGTAATCAAGAGTGGGTGCCGAGTCAAACGTAAAAGGAATGCCGAGCTTTCGCATGGAACGTTGAATTGAATCAAGGAGAGAGAGGTTTGGTAAAAATGTTTGTTTCGTCGTCAAATCACCAAACGCGGACAGATCCACTTCGTACGGATCGTGCATGTTCGCAGAAAATGCCGTGTCGTGCTGGGTTGCGTGTGCAGAAATAATCAGAATCGTGTCAGGTCGTGCATCTCTTAATGCATCTTGAATTTCGCCCATTGCCGAAATCGTTCCGCTCATTTTTTCATGTGCAGATTGTCCTATAGTCGGAAGCAAAAGTGGGGTGTGTGGCGTAAATGCAGAAAAGGCAATCATATTAGATCTCCTCTGATTCATCCTCTTCCACCATACTCACATTCTCCCCAAGGGGATGGATCAAGACCGAACGCTCGTTTGTAAACACCACTTGATCCCAGCTCCATCCATAAAACAGGAATGTTTCCTCATCGGTAATCGGCCGTCGTTCACCGCCAGATACGACATAAATATCCGGTTTACCAGAAACACCGATCAACGTACCGTCCTGAAAAAGGACAGGATCCGTCGTTGGATACTCTGCGAGTTCAGAAGGAAGTGTCGCTTTCAAACTAGAGAGAGAAAAACGATTCAGTAAAATTTCCTTCGACATAATCGGCGCCTTCATTCCATCCTGAATGAAGTACACTCCACCGGTTGACGTGTCTTGCATGAGGGCACCTTGTGGGTATGCGGTATCGATCGTAATCGGTTCGCCCTCGACATAGGCAGCGAGGTCATCAAAGGTGACGTCGATGATGTCGTCAGGGCTGAAACCAATGGCACGAAACGCTTCTTGTGAATCGATCCCGCGAATCGTGTCGTCAACGAGAAGGTAAACAGTTCCGTGCGGAGATCGAAGGAGGGAATAGTTTGGTAATGAAATGGATTTTCCTACAGCAAACACACTGAGGGCACTTTCGGAAACAGGAACGATCGTGCTCGTGTTAAATCGAGTGAGAAGCGCGGCGCGTGAAGTAATTGGTCGTCGGAGTCCGTATTGAATGAGCCACACTCCACCATCTTCTGTGTTCTGCAACAGCGTGCCGTCTGGATAGGAATACGTAAACCAATTTTCCCAAAGTTTCGCAAAATTATTATTCCCATGGAGATGCGGAGTGTACGTATACAACGCGGCCGTGGCAGCGTTTGCAGGAACAACAAGCGTGTCATCAATTTCGGAAACAATGCCCGGACCAAAACCCATCACCGTGTATCCACGTGATGCAACGTCAGCGAGATACCCATCAATAATTTGGAGGGTCGCAGAATTAATCTGTTTTGCAAACCCACGAAATCGCTGAGCACTCGACGTGAGATAGGTACATCCATCACAAATTCCATATCCCATCGCCCAGTCGAGCTGATTTTGTGTTGGACTTGTGTCATCAATGAGTGATTGTTCTTTTTGAAGCATGACAAGAATCACACGCGGGCTAATTCCGTTTCGTTGCGCGGCGTCATAAATGACCTGAGCAGATGATTTTTTGACAGTATCAACATCGGTAAACGTTCTGGCGCCCAACGTGCCATAGGCGTTCAGAAACATCTGAATTTCCGTAACAGAAAGACTGTCCGAATCGGTCATTTCCGCGTCAGAAATGACATAATTCGGGTTAAATTCAAAAGCAAATGCTTTGAAAGGAATGGCTGAAAGCGCAAGCACCAACACAAGCGCTGAAAGTAAATACCGTCGCATAGTGTGCGACGGTATTATACTATTTTATAGTGAGCATGTCGAACTATGAGATGGAAATTTCGTCTCCTTTGGCACCAATGGTGATTGTGGCACCTTCTTTTAGTTCACCAGCGACGATTTTACGAGCAAGTGGATCGAGGATGTGGTGCTGAATCGCACGCTTGAGTGGTCGTGCTCCATAGGCAGGATCGTATCCTTTTCGTGCGAGAAGTTTTTTCGCCGCGGGAGTAACGTTGAGCGTGATTCCACGACCTTCTGAAAGTCGTTTAAAAACACGATCAAGTTGCATTTCTACAATGTCTCCAATTTCTGATTCCGTCAGTGCATGAAACATAATGACTTCATCCACACGATTCAAAAACTCTGGACGAAAGTGATCGCGAAGCATTCCGAGAACACGATCGCGAATTTCTGTTGAATCGGAACCTTTGTCTTCCTCGTTTGAAAATCCGATAGATGCTTTTGTACGTCCTGAATCTAGGATAAGATCGGATCCGATATTTGACGTCATGATAATGATCGTATTTTTGAAGTTGACTTTGCGACCTTTCGCATCGGTGAGATGGCCATCGTCTAAAATCTGAAGGAGAAGATTAAACGTGTCTGGATGCGCTTTTTCAATCTCATCAAAAAGCAAAACGGCATACGGACGTCGACGCACAATCTCTGTGAGTTGGCCGCCCTCTTCATATCCAACATATCCTGGTGGGGAACCGATCATTTTTGAAACCGAATGCTTTTCCATGTATTCCGACATATCAAGTCGAACAAGGGCCGATTCGTCGTTAAACATGAATTCCGCAAGCGCACGAGCCAGTTCGGTTTTTCCAACTCCCGTTGGACCAAGAAAAATAAACGATCCAATCGGACGATTCGCTTCATTGATGCCTGCGCGCGATCGACGAAGCGCATTGGAAACAGCTTCAAGGGATTCTCCTTGACCAACAACGCGTTTGTGTAAGTCCGCTTCCATGTGCACGAGTTTCTTGAGCTCTGATTCCAACATTTTGGAAACAGGAACATGCGTCCAACGACTCACAACCGTCGCAACATCTTCTTCCGTCACAACCTGTTTAAGAAGTCCACGGTCCTGTTGAAGTTTTGTGAGAGCGAGTTCGGCACCCTTCAAACGCTTTTCATCCGTAGGAATAGTGCTGTATCGAATTTTTGCGACCGTTTCAAGATCGCCATTGCGTTCAGCAATTTCTGCTTCGGCGCGCATTTTTTCGATGCCAGATTTAATCGTTTGAATATCCGAAATTTTCTCCTTTTCATTTTTCCATTTTCCCTCTAGCGCATCCGTCTTCTCACGCAAATCCGCAACCAATTTCTCAATATCCTTTAATTTCCCTTGTGATTGCTTATCTTCTTCATTCTCCAGCGCTTTAATTTCAATTTCGTGACGCATCAAATCCCGTTTGAGTAAATCAAGTTCCTCTGGCATGGAATCGATTTGCATACGAAGAGCTGACGCCGCTTCGTCGATAAGATCGATGGCCTTATCGGGCAATTGACGTTCGGTAATGTACCGTTGTGACAGTTCAGCCGCGGAAACGATCGATGGATCGCTGATGCGCACTCCATGATGTAATTCGTACTTAGATTTAATTCCACGCAAAATAGCAATCGTATCTTGAACACTTGGTTCTTCGACCATCACCGGCTGAAATCGTCGTTCAAGCGCAGGATCTTTTTCAATATAGCGCTGATATTCTTTCGTGGTTGTTGCTCCAACCGCTCGCAATTTTCCTCGTGCAAGTGCTGGTTTCAACATGTTTGCCGCATCGAGTGATCCACCTTCGGTTGTTCCTGCACCTACAAGCGTGTGCAATTCATCAATAAACAAAATAATGGATCCACCGGATCCTTCGATTTCCTTGAGAACGGCTTTTAATCGATCTTCAAACTCACCACGATATTTTGTTCCGGCAACCATAGAACCTATATCAAGGGCAACGATTTCTTTTTGCTTGAGCATTTCAGGAACGTCCCCAGCAATGATACGCTGAGCAAGACCTTCGACGATAGCGGTTTTTCCGACGCCAGCTTCACCTATAAGCACTGGATTATTTTTTGTCCGACGAGACAACACCTGCATGACACGACGAATTTCTGTATCACGTCCAATCACTGGATCGAGTTCGCCAGCACGTGCCGCATCTGTAAGATTGCGACTATACTTTTTCAACGCTTGATATTTACCTTCTGGTTCTTGCGTATCCACGCGTTGCGATCCACGAATCTCCTTGAGCGCTCGCATGACAGACTCATCCGTGATCTGATACTGTCCAAGCAAACGCGCAACATTTTTATTTGTAAGCAATCCAAGCAATAAATGTTCCGTCGAAATATAATCATCCTTAAACTGCTTCGCGATTCTTGCCGCCTCAGACAACACCGCAGCCATTTCTGGCGAAAGAAAAATTTGTCCGATCCCTCCACCATTTCGTGAGCGTTGTTTTGGAAGAGAATCAATAATGCGCTCAACTTCTCCTCGAGCCTCGGATGGATTTCCTGCAACCTTGTTCACGACCGCAGAAACTACTCCATCATCCTGACGCAAAAGTGCCGAGAGCAGATGGATAGGCTCAAGCGCATTTTGACCATTTTCAATCGCGATATTATTCGCCTGCTGAAGCGCTTCTTGGGATTTGAGAGTAAAATTGTTGGGGAGCATAAGGGTGCGAATAACAAATGGCTACTAATTCTACAAATTGCTACGAATGGCAACGAATATTTTAATTAGCACTCGGCATTATAGAGTGCTAATTGGAAAAAGTCAAGAAAATTTGGTAGTATAGAAATATGGGTTATGGAGAAACATTGGATTTTTGGAGTGCAAATAGATGATTTATCCACATCTGAACTTGAACAGACACTTTTTGGGTGGATGAACGACGGAAAGGTTCACACGATTGTGACGCCGAACCCAGAGTTTATTTTGGAATCGCGTCGCGATCCAGAATTTCGAGATATCCTCAATCAAGCCGATCTGTCATTACCAGATGGAGTCGGACTCCGTTTTGCTGTCAGCGCTCTGACGGGGAAGCGACTGCTCCATCGTCATACAGGTGTCGACACGCTCACCTTGATTGCAAAGTTGTGTACACAGACCAAGAAGTCGATGTTGTTGTTTGGTGGAAAAGATGATATTGCACAATCTGCGGCGGATTGCCTGCAAAAAGAACATCGCGGTCTGAAAATAAGCGCCATGAATCCAGGCGTGGTATCCGTGCGGGGTCAAGGGACCCTGCCTATCCTATCTGATGAAACCATAATCGCCGTCGGACTTGGACAAGGAAAACAGGAACGTTGTATGTCTGTCATTGCAAGGAGCCATCAGGCGACGCGGTCCGTCCAAACGGCCACAAGTCCGGGCAGGCAATCCTACATCCTCATCGGTGTCGGCGGATCCTTCGACATGATCGCGGGAACGCGTCGACGTGCCCCGGCTTGGCTTCGGCGTATTGGACTTGAGTGGGTTTGGAGGCTCCTGATCGAACCAAAACGCTGGCGACGTATTGCAAATGCGACCGTGATCTTCCCAGCACTCGTGATCTCCGATACACGGAAGCATCATCGCTTTCTCCGCGCCTGCCGCGATACAATCCCAGAGATTTTTCATCAATTATTACTGTGCGGGATCAGGCCGTCAGACGGCCTAGAGGGACCCCGCCTATAACCCTCTATGACCCGCACACGCTTCGCCCCATCCCCAACTGGATATCTCCACATCGGAGGCCTCCGTACCTGCTTGTACAATGTCCTTCTTGCTCGTCAATCAGGAGGAACGTTTTTGTTGCGTGTAGAGGACACCGATCGCGAACGGTATGTTCCAGGAGCTGTGGAAGCACTTCTTAACACGTTGTCTCGCGTTGGACTTAGCCCTGATGAAGGTCCAAAACTCATTGACGGTCTTCTCAAACAAAACGGTGATTGTGGCCCCTATATTCAATCGGAGCGGCTGCCGATTTACACCGAGTATGCAGGGCAGCTTGTAGACGGAGGTCATGCCTATTTCTGTTTTTGTTCCTCCGAACGACTTGACTCGTTACGGAAGCAACAAGAAATCGCGAAACTCCAAACAAAATATGACCGTCGTTGCCTCACGCTCACACACGAAGAAATTAAGACGAGACTCTCTGCAAATGAACCACATGTTGTTCGTCTTAAAATGCCAGATGGGGAAACGTCGTTTGAGGATGTTATCCGCGGACGCATTACGATCAACAACAATGAAATAGATGATCAAGTCCTCATGAAGTCAGATGGATTTCCAACGTACCATCTCGCCGTTGTTGTCGATGATCATCTCATGAATATCACCCATGTTATTCGTGGTGAGGAATGGATTACGTCAACCCCAAAGCATGTCACACTCTATAACCTATTCGGATGGAATGCACCACTGTTTGCACACCTTCCCCTCATTCTGAATCCAGATAAATCTAAATTATCAAAACGTCAAGGCGACGTTGCGGTCGAAGATTTTCTTGATAAGGGATATCTTCCGGAGGCCCTTGTTAATTTTGTTGCTTTGTTAGGATTCAATCCAAAAGCAGACCAAGAAATCTACACGATGGAGGAACTCATCGCTTTGTTCGATCTGACAAAGATCAACAAATCTGGTGCGGTACTCAACACCGTAAAACTCGACTGGATGAACGGGCAGTACATCCTCAAAAAAACACCGGAACAACTTGTCGAATGTGTTTATCCGTTTATCACTCGAGCAGGGAAGACGATCGCAGAGGATCTCCTGTTTCGAATCTGTACGATCGAACAACCACGTCTTACACGACTCACAGACATCGTTGATCTTGTTGATGGATATCTCACCCTTCCGGTTTACGATCCGCAAATGATTATCTGGAAGAAAGCGGATGCACAGGACGCAAAAGCAAATCTTCTCATTGTCAAAACACTCATTGAAAACTTCAATGCAGACGTCTGGACCGACATCACATTGATTGAGTCGACCATAAAGCGGTATATTGATGATAGCGGTTTGCAAAATGGCAATGTCCTATGGCCCACCCGTGTTGCGTTATCTGGTCGCAGCGCATCCCCAAGTCCATTTGAACTGATCTGGGCGCTTGGCAAACAGGAATCTGTAAAGCGTATCGAGTTCGCTATCTCTGCACTTTCATGAGACAACGAAAAATTATTTGGAGGATTGCCATTTTCACCGCACTCATCGCGGTCGTGATTCCGTTTGCTCGCAGTTTCGCGGATGATCATCAGGAGGCCGTTGTTAACGATGAAGATATCGCCGGTGAGATTACAGAGTTAAACGACAAAATCACTGATAAGAAATCAGACATTGATTCGCTCAACCGAAACATCGATGCGTATAAAAAGAAAATAGCGGCCGCGCAATCGCAGAGCGTGACTCTTTTGAATGAAACGGAGCTGCTTCTGAATCGTATTGCAAAATCTGAACTGGAAATTGAGGCGACGACCGAGGAAATTTCTGTTGTAAATGATGAAATTGATATTCTTGAGAAACGACTAACAGCGATCGAGAAACAGTTAGATGAAAATCGTGCGACACTCTCAGATATCCTGCGAAAAATGGACGTCTACGATAACGATCTTACCTTGCATCTCCTTTTTAGTACGGAATCATTCGGAGATTTGTTTGATCGTCTTCAGGAACTCACAAGTGTGTCAGACGACCTTGAAGGTGCTCTCAAACGCGCCCAAGCGGAAAAGGAACGTGTTGCTCTTGATCGAACAGATCTGCTTGGAAAACTGACACGTCTTGACGACCTTCATACGCGTCAAGAAAGCCAGATGCGATTGCTTGAGGAAGAGAAAAAGACTAAGGAAACGCTTCTTGTGCAATCGGAAAGCAATGAAGCAACCTTTCAATTATTCCTCTCTGAGCTCCGCGCGGAACAACAGTATGTAAACACACAGATTGCTGCCCTTCAAGAGAAGATTGAAAAAAAACTTCTCGATGTCGATGATGGTGGACAGGGAAGTAGTGTGCTTTCGTGGCCTGTGGACCCGTATAAAGGTCTCTCAACAACATTTCATGATCCGACCTATCCTTTCCGCCACCTCTTTGAACACTCTGGAATCGATGTTCCAACACCTCAAGGCACAGCTGTTAAATCTGGTGCCCCAGGATACGTTGCCTGGACGCGTACTGGACGGCTGTATGGTAATTACGTTATGGTGATTCATAGCGATGGGGTTGCGACCCTTTATGCTCATTTATCGAGCATTTCGGTCGTTCAGGACCAATTTGTATCGCGTGGAATGACCGTCGGCCTCTCTGGGGGTCAGCCAGGAACCGCCGGCGCCGGTCTCTCCACCGGTCCACACCTGCACTTTGAGGTAAGAGAGCAGGGGATACCGGTTGATCCGATGGGATACCTGCTTGATCGATGATTTTAAATAAAAAATGCAAATGGATTTAGATTTAGCCATTCAAGTAGTTGCATGGGCAATGACCATCACACCAATGACGGTGTTTTTGATTATCAGTTTTTACATGATGTACGGAGCGTCCGAGGATGATGAAGCTATTAAGGGTCTTATTTTACTTGGACTTGGAATTTTTACCGTCGGACTCGTATTGTTGATCGCAATCTATTTTACCTCGTTTTCTGTGTCGAAATTGTTTGGAGGGTAGTGAGTAGCGTTTAGCGTGTAGGTAGGGTAGAGAAAACTACACGCTAAACGCTACACGCTACTCTCTACTTGGTGTCGTACAATGTAACTTAGACGACACAAGACCAACCATTACTAATCTCCTACACGCTAAACGCTAAACGCTACACGCTACTCACTCCCTCAAGTATCCTCCTCGCTTCTGCTTTTCCTTTCTCAACGCCTGGTTGATCAAACGCATTTACTCCAAGCAACTGAGCCATATAGGCTGTGGCTGTTTCGTACATCATAAGAAGTGCACCGACAGATTCTGGTGAAACGGATGGGATGTGGAGCGTTCCATTTGGTCTGTTATGATACGTGAGAGCTGCCGCAGTCCCTTGGCATAATGCGCGTTGAATTGAGGAGGTACTAGGATACCCCTTAATCCTTATATCGCGTTTAAATCGGTCGGGCAAAATGAATGTAATTACTTTATTGTCTGGTCCTTCGTTATAGAGTTGAATTTGTGAATGTTGATCGGCTGGACCAAATGCCGCGATCGGCGTAGGGCCTACACAGACACCATTTTTTTTCTTTCCGAGCGATTCACCCCAAAGCTGACGAAACCACATGGCGAACGGAAACAAACTTTCCGCATACGGCATCACCACATGGATATCCCGCCCTGCTTGCATGTGCGCGATGTGATGTGTCGTAAAACGTGCAGGGATCGATTTTTCCTTTGTCTCTCGCCGATGCTGTTCCATCCATCGTGCGCCAACTAACAGTCGACGAACATCTGTTCCACTGCACATGGTAGGAAATAATCCGACAGAGGAAAGGACAGAAAATCTTCCTCCAACATTTGTCGGATGCTCTACAACCGCATACCCTTCCCTCTTTGCGAGTTGGTAAAGCGCACTGGCATCAGATGTTTGTGTCGTTGCAACAATATGTTTCGCGTGTGCAGATTTTCCAAGCTGTTTTTGCACGTGCTGACGAATGATTTCAAACAGAACCGTTGTCTCGAGCGTTGTTCCTGATTTAGAAACAACGTTCACCGCCGTCCGTTTCCAGTCTGTTTGATCAAGAAGGATTTGAAGCGAATCTGGATCTGTATTTGATAAAAATCGCAACCGCATCTTTGATCCACCCACTGCTTGATACAACGTTCTCGCCCCAAGATCTGATCCACCAATTCCGATCACGAGCAATTGATCAAACTGTTTCTGTAACCTCTGCACAATCGGCGTTAGTTTTTTGACGATAGATGAGTCAAACGGCAAATCAAAAAAACCTTGCTCTCCAGAAACACGAAGTTGTTCCATTGCTCTATACGCACGCCTGAGTTCCGGCACAAGTGCCCTTCGTTCCTGAGTCGTCGTAAGCATGTTTGTGTCGTTGTAAGTGAGATAATTCATAAATGAACTTAAAAGGTGATTCTAAGGATCCAAGGTTACAAGACCTAAGGATCCGAACAAGTCTGAAACTAGCGGGAGAAGACGACACCCAGCGCACCACTGCGAATCTCAGGATGCCACCCGTCCACGCCCGCGCCACCCGAGTCCGCGTTGCCAACGCGCACGAGGCGCCCGTCAGAGTAACGCCTTCTTGTCCACGTATAGTGTTTGGGAAGATGTCGAGTGTTTGTTGTCTGGAACCTTATAAGAGTATCATAAATGGCTTCTGCGGGGGTTTGTCTTGTGAGTTTGGATAGTTCGAGGTTTTCGAGTTCTTTAGCGACTTTTTTCCAGTCAGAAGAGATGCGTTTGGTGAGGTCTGCTTTTTTGGATTCGAATTCTCCGATGGCAGATTTGTATGGTTCGGGAACATCTTGGTCTTTATAAACTTGCTGAGTAAGGTAATCAATGATGACTTCTGTTTGTTCTACGTAGTTCTTGTTTGTAGAGTCTTGGAGGATCTCTTTTGAAACGAGTGCCCAGCGAATGGTAGGGGTTTCTGTTGTGTAGAATGGTTCGTTTTTGTACCAATCAATCCTAACGAACACCTTCCCTTTGTTTTCCTTCTTATACTTCGGTGTCATGATCTCTCCCATCTTTTGCATTGTGAGTGGGAATCCATCTGGTGCTTTGTCTATGCGAAGGACGAGGAACTGGTTGAGTTCTTTGGCTTGTTCGAGATCTGCTTTGGAAAAATAGATTGGTGGGATGTCTTTTGTTTCGAGTGTGGTGTTGAATGTTGCTTCGACTTCTTGTGGTCCAAAGACGTTTTCTTGTCCGAGGACTTCTCTGGCTTGTGTAAGCTGTCTTTCACTGTATGTTTTTCTTTCCTCCTCTTCGAACGCTTTGAGCTCTGATTGAGGGATGTTGTTT